>CAZYTI010000158.1:0-7910 GCA_964650065.1 uncultured bacterium | reverse complement strand
GTTTTGAGTTCGAAATGGAGAATGTAAAAATTTCGATACTCAATCAGGAGTAAAAAAATATGAATGAATGGCAGCCGAAAATATTGGCTATATTGTGTAACTGGTGCTCCTATGCCGGGGCGGATTTGGCCGGCGTTTCCAGGATACAGTATCCCCCAAACATCCGAGTCGTTCGTATTCCTTGTTCCGGCAGGGTTGATCCCCTTTTAATATTAAAATCGTTGCAAACAGGATTTTATGGTGTTCTTGTTTCAGGTTGCCATCCAGGCGATTGTCATTATTTATCGGGAAATTATCATGCCCGAAGAAAGTTTGCTGTTTTAAAGACTTTATTGGAGTATGTGGGCATTGAGTCTGACAGGGTACAATTTTCATGGGTTTCCGCTGGAGAAGGTGAACGCTTTGCTGAAGTCGTGACCAAGGTAACGCGAGATATTCAAAAAATCGGCCCTGCGAAGAGACTGGTAAAGGGAGTGGCATAATGGTGGATGAATTACGAGAAAACATTAAAAAGTTATTTAGTGATGAGAGGGTGGATCTGGTAATCGGTTGGGGCAGGGGATCCTTACCTATGACTTCCACACCTCTCTTCATTCATAAAGCATGTGAAGTGGATAATCTCATTTTTGATGAAACCTGCCAGAACAATCTTGCTGTATATCTTACGAAAGACCGACGGAAATTAGGTAAAGATGGAAAAAAGATCGGTGTTGTTGTTAAAGGTTGTGATGGCCGTTCTCTCGTTTTATATGCAGTTGAAAATCAGATCAATCGGGAAAATGTGGTTTTCATCGGGGTTCCTTGTAACGGTGTCATCGACAAGAAGAAAGTATTGAAGAAAACGGACGGGAGGGAAGTTCTGGAATATCAAGCTGAAGGAGATCATATTATTGTCAAGGGGCGAGACTTCGAACTAACCTTTTTAAAGCCGGATGTACTGAGTGATTCCTGTTTGACCTGTGCATATCCGGATGCGCTTGTACATGACATTTTCATAGGAAATCCACGCTCGGCTGTTAAACCAAAGGATGAATTCAAGATTGTTGATGATTTTGAAAAATTGTCTTCGGACGAAAGATGGAATGCTGTAAAGGAGGCGTATTCAAAGTGTATTCGTTGTAATGCCTGCAGAAATGTATGTCCTTCATGTTATTGTAATGAATGTTTTGTGGATCAAAACGATCCGCAATGGATAGGAAAGAGCACTGAATTTACAGATACGCTGATATTTCATCTTATTCGAAATTTACATGTTGCGGGAAGGTGTGTTGAATGCGGTGCATGTGCAAGGGCATGTCCCATGGATATAGATCTATTGGTGCTTAATAAAAAGATTACCAAAGAAATCAAGCAAAGATTTAATTACACGGCAGGTATCGATATTAATGAAAAACCGGCGTTGGCATCCTATTGCGAAAATGAAAAACAAGATTTCATTATGGGGTAAAGATAATGATAAAGATTGAGAAAGTGAAAATTAATCAATTTATCGATAATTTGCGGAATGACTTCACTGTTTTTGCTCCAATAAACGATGGAAAGATATCTGCCTTCAGAGAAGTGGATTCGGCTCAGAACATGGCCCCAGATAGTCTCATTACTCAAAAATCTCCCAAAGAGATATTTTTACCCCAGGCTGAAATTATATTTCATTATGATGATGAAGGTATTAAAACACCCGAGAATAAAAACAAATCCTTGGCCGTTTGGGGGGTCAGACCCTGTGATGCGAAGAGTTTTTCTCTGTTAGACAGTGTATTTGGAGATGCCAAGCAAAAACCTGGTGATCATCGTTTCCAGGATTCTTTATGGAAAGATAAATACGATAATGCATTGATCTTTACACTTGCCTGCAACGTCCCGGCGTCATCCTGTTTTTGTCACTGGTTCGATGGGAATCCTTTTGATAGAAAAGGTTCAGATGTATTTGTCGTTGATACCGGAGAGGCTTTCCTATTCGATGCCGTTTCTGAAAAAGGCGCTGATTTTATTTCGAAATTGAAAGATAAAGAGCAGGCAACGGATGATGATATCGTGAAGATAGAAGAACTTAAAAAAGAAGCAGAGTCTTTACTAAATGCGTCGATGGATTTAAAATTTTTAAATAGACAATTATCCAAGATATGGGAAGAGCCTATTTGGGATGAGATCAGTGCAAAATGTATCAATTGTGCTGCCTGTACATTTTCCTGCCCGACCTGCCACTGTTTTGATGTTCAAGATGAGGGAAAGCGAAAACGAGGAAAACGTATCCGAATCTGGGATTCCTGTATGCTTCCTATCTTTACGAAAGAGGCATCAGGCCATAATCCGCGTTCATTATCGAAAGAACGGGTTCGTCAACGGGTGATGCATAAATTTAGTTATTTCCCGGAAAACTTTGGTGAATATTTATGTACGGGATGCGGTCGGTGTGTTCGGGTCTGCCCGGTTAATCTGGATATTCGGGACGTGATTAAACAAATCATGGATTATATACCACAGAGCGGTCAGTGATTTTTCCGATTCTCAGCCTCCTCGGTTGTGTAATACAAATTAGAGGTTAAAATAAATGAAAAATACATACATTCCTTTTCCAATGAAAATAGAAAAAATCATGCTCGAAGATCCGGAAAAATCTTTACGGACATACGATTTAACTTTTATAAATGAAGATGATAATAGGAATTTTAGTTATATGCCGGGACAGTTCGTCGAATTTTCCATTTTAGGAAAAGGAGAGTCGCCATTTGGTATTGCTTCATCTCCAACAGAGAGAGACTTCCTCCGATTTACTGTGAACAGAACGGGTTCGGTTACCAATGAAATTCATTACATGCAGGAAGGAGATGAGGTGGGTATCCGTGGTCCGCTGGGTAATTGGTACCCGGTCGATAAGTTCAAAGGTGAAAATATTGTTATTATTGGTGGTGGATTTGCATTTACCACACTACGGTCCTTGCTGATTTATCTTATTGGTAATCGGGACGAATACGGGGATATAACCGTCATTTACGGCGCACGAAATCCTGATTTATTTATCTATAAGGATGAAATAATAGCATGGGAGAAACGGGATGATTTGAATTTCCATCTCACAATTGATAATCAAGTCGATGGATGGAACAAGAAAGTCGGGTTAATTCCCAATGTGATCAAAGAGATTGCACCTTCACCTGAGAAGTCCTGGGTCATTGTGTGCGGTCCTCCGATCATGATTAAATTTACTTTAGTGGCATTGGTTGAACTTGCATTTCCTGATGAGAGAATTTATACATCCCTGGAGAGAAGGATGAAATGCGGGATCGGGAAGTGCGGACGGTGCAATATCGGATCGAAATATATTTGTATAGATGGACCTGTATTTTCCCTGGAAGAATTAAAAAAAATTCCGGAAGCATGATAAAAGGAGAAATGTATAGATGGATAAGATAATTTTAAATGAAATGGATACAACTTTTAAGGATGAGATTGCCTCCCAACCGGGCGCAGAGAGTTTTATGCGTTGTTTTACATGCGGAACCTGTACGGCATCCTGTCCGGTTGCAGAAGTTCATGAAGAATACGATCCGCGGAAAATTATTCGAATGGCAATCCTGGGAATGCGGGAACAAGTGCTTTCTTCCGATATTTTATGGATGTGCTCACGGTGTTATACGTGTCATGCTCTCTGTCCTCAAAATGTAAAATTTACAGATGTGATCAGCATTCTGCGTGATATGGCTATAAAAGAAGGATACATTCCGAAAGAAAGACAAGAGCAGGCAAAGGAACTGGATAAAAAGATACAGGATTTACGTTGTAAAATTATCGGTAATAAATTGCATCCTGATAAAAAACAGGCTGAACAGATAAAATTAATTGTTGAAGAAGAATTAAATAAAGAGTGGTAAAGATCGGAAAAATTAATTTGAACAGAGGAAAGATTGGTGAGTGCTGTAATAGAAAAGAAAAAGGGAAGAGATGGTATGGGAAATCGTAAAAAAGAAAATAAATCGGGTTCGGTGCTTGTTATTGGTGGAGGCATTGCCGGGATTCAATCTTCCCTTGATCTTGCCGATTCAGGATTTAAAGTTTATCTGTTGGAAGAAACACCCGCCATCGGCGGTGTCATGGCTCAGTTGGATAAGACTTTCCCGACCAATGATTGTGCGATGTGTATCATTTCTCCGAAATTAGTAGAATGCGGCCGTCATCTCAATATTGATTTAATGACAAACTCAGAATTAAGTGAAGTTGCAGGAAATGCCGGAAATTTTAATGTAAAAATTTATCAACGTCCCAGGTTTGTTGATCTTGAAAAGTGTACCGGTTGTGGTGAATGTGAAAAGGTATGTCCGGTCAATTCGGCATCGATTTTTGACGAAGGTCTTGTCGATAGAAAAGCGATATATAAACCCTATGCCCAGGCTTCTCCCAATGCCTTTGCAATCGATAAGAAAGAAACCGCTCCCTGCCAAATTGCATGTCCTGCCGGTATCCACGTACAGGGTTATGTCGCCCTTGCCCGAGATGGTAAATATAAAGAAGCGTATGATTTAATAAGACAAAACAATCCATTTCCGTCTATTTGCGGAAGGGTTTGTCATCATCCCTGTGAGAGCGATTGTCGACGGGGTGATTATGACGATCCAATTGCTATCATGTCTATCAAGCGATATATTGCAGATTACATTTTAGAGCATCAGAAGGATTTTAGGGAAGATGAAGCGAAAGCAGAGAAAAAAGAAGATAAGGTGGCTGTAATCGGTGGTGGGCCTGCCGGGTTGACATGTGCTTACTATTTATCAAAACTCGGATATCCGGTCACCATTTTTGAGAAAGAAGCCAAGGTCGGTGGCATGATGCTCCTGGGGATTCCGGCATATCGACTGGCAAGGGAGAATCTGGATTGGGAAATCGAACAAATTCTTAAGGAGGGAATTGCGTTAAAAACGAATACTCCAATCACGTCCAAAGAAGATATTGAAAGACTGAAAAAGGAAGGATTTAAATCCATCTACATTAGTGTTGGTTTCCAAAAAGCAAAATAGTTGAATATTGAAGGAGCCGACCTTACCGGAGTTTTATTAGGCATTGATTTTTTAAAAGACGTCAACCTGGGAAAGGATGTCAAGGTAGGGAAGAAGGTTGTTGTTATTGGCGGCGGGAATGTGGCCATCGATGTTGCCAAGGTAGCTGTCAGGCTGGGCGCCGATGTAGATCTCACTTGTCTTGAATGCAGTCGGGAGATGCCGGCTCACGATTGGGAAATAGAAGAAGCCATTGAAGATGGCATTCAGATACATCCTTCGTGGGGGCCCAAACGTATTGTCGGAAACAACGGCAAAATTTCCGGTGTTGATTTTATTCGATGCACATCTGTTTTTGATTCAAAGGGTCAATTTAGTCCATGTTTTGATAACGATGAAGAAACATCACTGCAATGTGACCAGGTCATTATCGCTATAGGTCAAGGTTCTGATCTTTCATTTTTAGAAGGTACGGGTGTTGAGGTTAGCCGAGCAGGAACCGTAACGGTCGATCCATTAACATTTGCAACGAATATAGAAGGTGTGTTTTCCGGTGGAGACATTGTCAAGGGTCCCGCATCCGTAGTTGATGCTGTCGGTCAGGCTTCGGAAGCAGTCATATCCATTGACAGGTATCTCAGGGGTGAGGATTTGGCTGAAGGAAGAACAGCAAAGCCGGAGACTCTTCCTGCGAAAGAAGCGAGTGAGTTCGTCCCGGAAGAAAAAAGAGTTAAAATGCCGACCGTTTCTCCCGAAGAAAGGAGAGGAAATTTCAAGGAATTTGAAACCGGATATTCTGAGGAAGATGTCCGGAAAGAAGCTTCGCGATGTCTCGAGTGTGGTCTATGCTCAGGCTGTCTGCAATGTGTGTCCGCCTGCGAAGCGGATGCCGTGATCCATTCCATGCTTGGAGAGACAGTGGAGATAAATACGGGTTCTATTATTGTCGCCACAGGCGCCGATAAGTTTGATCCCACCGCAATGCATGAATATGGGTATGGGCGATACAAGAATGTGCTTACCAGCATCCAGTTTGAGCGGATTTTAGCTGCATCCGGTCCCTATGAGGGCCATATACAGAGACCCCATGACGGAAAAGTACCCACAAAAATCGCCTGGATCCAGTGTGTCGGTTCGAGAACCGAAGATATGCACATGCCGTACTGTTCCTCTGTTTGCTGTATGTATACGATAAAAGAGGCCATTATTGCCAAGGAACATGTCAAAACGGTGGAACCCACCATATTTTTTATGGACATGCGAGCCTATGGTAAGGATTTTGACAAATATTATGAGAGGGCAAAAGATATAGGTGCCCGATTTATTCGGGCACGGGTTGGAAAAGTGAAAGAAATATCGGAAACGGGAAATCTTGAAGTTTATTATGTAAAAGAAAATGGAGATCTTCAGATTGAGGAATTTGAAATGGTGGTCCTTTCAGTGGGCCTGCAGCCGCCTAAAAATATTAATACCTTGTCAGACAGGCTGGGTATTCGTCTGAATCCGTATCATTTCATCGATCATTTGGGGCAGATGCCGATACAGACCAGCCGTCCCGGTATTTTTGTGTGCGGTCCGGCAGTTTCTCCCAAAGATATTCCGGAAACTGTCATCCAGGCTTCGGGTGCAGTAGCCGGAGCCGCAGAGATACTTTCTGAAGTCCGCGGTACGGAAATCGCCAAGAAAGAATATCCCGCAGAAAGAGACGTCAGCGGGCAGACTCCGAGGATAGGTGTCTTTGTTTGCCATTGCGGGATCAACATCGGAGGCATCGTGGATGTGCCTGCAACGGTCGAATATGTAAAAACACTGCCCAATGTCGTGTATGCAGAGGCCAATCTATTCACGTGTTCACAGGATACGCAATTAAAGATTAAATCTATCATTGATGAATACAAGCTCAACAGTGTCGTTGTTGCTTCCTGTTCCCCCAGTACTCATGAACCTCTTTTTCAGGAAACTTTACGAGAAACCGGATTAAATCCCTACCTTTTTGATATGGCAAATATCAGGAATCAGTGCAGCTGGGTTCATCGGGATGATCCTGAAAAGGCTACTGAGAAAGCACAGATTCTAACACGGATCGCCATTGGAAAAGCCCGAGTATTAGAGCCACTTCATACCGTATCGTTAAACGTGATTCAAAAAGGTTTGGTTATCGGAGGCGGTTTGGCAGGAATGACGGCAGCTCTATCCATCGCCGAGCAAGGTTTTGAAGTGGCTCTCATAGAACGGAACGAGGAATTGGGAGGCAATTTGAATCGCCTGAAGACGACAATGGATGGAAATAATATTACTGAATATTTAAAGTCTCTCACAGCACAAGTTAAAACTCATCCGCTGATAAAGGTTTATAAGAATTCGAAGATTACAGAGATTCAGGGTTATATCGGCAATTATATAACCTCATTTCAATCAAACGGTTCAAAAAAGACTGAAGAGTATGAACATGGCATTATTGTCATTACCACGGGTGGAAATGAAACGCAACCCAAAGCGTATTTATATGGCGAACAAGATGGAAAAATATTGACACAGCTTGAACTTGAGCGTGATCTTGAAGAAAATCTTAAACAGTATAAAAAAGTTAAAAATCTTGTGATGATCCAATGTGTTGGATCCCGGGACGAGGAGCATCCCTATTGTTCACGCGTGTGCTGTTCTCAAGCGATTAAAAACGCTATTCGACTGAAAAAATTAAATCCAAAGATGAATATATATATTCTGTATCGCGATATAAGAACCTACGGTCTCCTGGAACAATACTATCAAGAAGCCCGGGCTTTGGGTGTCATTTTTATGCGATACAACCCTTCAAATTATCTCCATGAGCTTAGTCATCGTTAACTCCCTTCTTCATACTAATATTTCCTAATATTAGTATCAGTGAGTGTACGAGTCTCACCATTTAGACTGGTG
>CAZYTI010000157.1:0-7949 GCA_964650065.1 uncultured bacterium | reverse complement strand
GCAAACGTATTCTCTCTTCCCACTGTGGTTCCTCCTACGGAGGTTTTGTTCATACCGAAAATCTGTCTATTCGATCGGCTTTCGATCTGGTTGCCTCTCTTCAGGATTTTGCCAAAGCAGAGGATATCGATGAAATCGAGATGACATTTCCACCGATAATCTACCTGGCTCGACCAAGCCATTATTTGGATTTTGCACTGTATAAAACCGGCTTTACCTATAAAAAACGTGAAATTTCAAGTATCATTCCTCTCGATTTCGGGGTGGATGAAATTCTTACAAAATTCAAACCCGAAGCCCGTACAGCCTTTCGGAAATCTGTGAAAATGGGTGTGCATGTGGAAGAGTCGGATGATTTGGCTTCTTTCTATCCAATCCTCCAGAAAAATCTATCGATGCGGCACAATGTCGAGCCCACTCACACCTTGGAGGAGTTGGAGCAACTCAAAAAGTTGTTTCCCGACCGCATTCGTCATTACGGAGCTTTCGTAGAGGGACGCATGGTCGCCGGCGTCACCAATTTTTTATGCAGCGCTCGGGTTGTTCTTGCATTTTACATCAGCCATGATGAGCATTACCAAGAATTCCGACCCGTTAATCATTTGTTCCATCACATCATTCGTTGGTCTATTGAAAATGGATATCGATTTCTAGATTACGGAATATTTACAGTCAGTGAAGATCCCAATTGGGGTTTAGGCAAATTCAAGGAGAGTTTTGGGGCAAGAGGGATCTTCAGGGATAGCTTTACCTGGAAACAGGGTAGTGTCAAAAGTCTTATGAAAAAAGGAGTAAAATGATGAATTGGATACATAAGCTTGTGGTATGGGTTCTTCCACTCTTTCCTAAATCAATTGTCTGGCTTTTTTCAAAAAAGTACATTGCCGGTAAATATCTGTCCGATGGTGTTCGAAAAACTAAGGAACTCAACGGGATGGATTGTATCACGACCATCGATGTCTTAGGTGAAGAGATTTTTACCTCCGAGGAGGCCAATCAGTCTAAAGAAGAATGTATTCAAGTTCTGGATGCTATACAGGAAAACCAATTAAAGGCCAATTTATCTTTGAAGCTGACTTCACTTGGTTTGAGAGTCGACAAAGAACTATGTTATGAGAATGTTAAGGCCATCGTTCAGAAAGCCAAAGAACTCAAGAATTTTGTGCGAATCGATATGGAAGATTCGACATGTACGGATGACACGCTGGAAATCTACAGGAAACTCCGAAAAGATTATGATAACGTGGGTACGGTCATCCAGTCGTATTTGAGAAGAAGCCGTGAGGATGTACAACAGCTGATCGATGACTCCATTGCCAATCTGCGTATCTGCAAGGGGATTTATAACGAACCACAAAAAGTGGCCTTCAAAGATAAAAGCGAAATACGGAACTGTTTTATTGATTTGGTAGAAATGATGTTAAAATCTAAATCTTATGTGGCTATTGCTACGCACGATAGAATCCTGGTCGATGAGAGTTACCGGGTGATTAAATCGAATAATGGGGCCAAATCAACTTTAGAGTTTCAAATGTTACTCGGTGTAACGGAAAAAATGAGAAATGAAATAGTGGCTCATGGGGATCGTATGAGAATATACGTCCCTTATGGGGTAAGTTGGCATGGATACTGTATACGCCGTTTGAAAGAAAATCCGCGATTAGCAGGACATATCATTAAAAACCTGTTTATACGAGGTTAGGTGAATGACGAAACAGGATAGATACACGGCAGCGATGCGGGAAATAGAAGTACGACTCGAAAGAGGGGGCGATTTAATTGCTGACCTGGGTAATGTCACTGCGGTTTTGAAGAAACGTTTGGGTTTTTTTTGGATAGGGTTTTATTTTCTTCACGAAAACCATCTCGTGCTGGGTCCTTTCCAGGGAACACCGGCCTGTGTTTTTCTATCACTGGAAAAGGGTGTTTGTGCGACCTGTGCTCGGGAAAAGAAAACAATCCTTGTCCCCGATGTACATCGTTTTTCCGGCCATGTTGCCTGCGATCCCAATTCCCGGTCCGAAATCGCTGTCCCTGTTTATGCTGAAGCTAATGATTTGCGAGCCATCCTGGATGTAGACAGCAATGTATTGAATGACTTCGATGAAGTTGATAAAGAACACCTTGAAAGGATCGTAGAATCCCTTCGAGCCTGTTGGGATGATAGATAGATAAATATGTACCACCCAATAATTCACTTCTCCCTACTTAACCACATTCAATGATTCAACCTGTCATCAATTAGTAATCTAACTCCAATATTATCAAGAAGTCTTACTTTTGGCCAATATCATTTGATTGGGCATATTATTTGTATTCTGTTTAATCGTTCGTTTAGACATTACTTTTAGGCGATAGGAGAAAGAAGAAATGGATGGATATCAAGTAAAGAAGATCCGATTATCCGTAAACTTGACTCAAGAAGAATTTGCGCATCGGTTGGGAGTTACCCTATGCACGGTAAATCGATGGGAAAATAACAAAACCATGCCCAGCCGGTTGGCAAAAAAACAGATTCGAGTTCTGGAAGGACAGACGATTGGCAGTTGTATTGAATAAACCAAAAGAGTGCATGGAGAAAGAGGTTTTTATGTCGAGCCATATGATACATGTCCTACTTATTGGCGATAACCATGATGATACACACTCCATTAAGTCGATTTTAAAAAAAGAGTGTGGGAAATGTAAAACATTCGAATTTACTTCAGCAAATACGCTTTCCAATGCATTGAGTTTTACGGCTGACAACCATATCGACATTTTCCTGTTGGATATTTCCCTGTCCACCAAAAATGGAATGGATTCTTTTACACGATTAAATGACTTTGCTCCGGATATCCCTATTGTGGTTTTATGTAATCCCGATAAGCAGGCATTAGCGATTGAGGCTGTGCAAAATGGTGCACAGGATTACCTGATTAAGGGACGATTGGGATGGGAACTATTGGAACGTGTCATTCATTATGCCATTGAACGAAAGCAGACAGAGATAAAATTAATTACTGCCAATGAAAGACTTAAAGAGGCCGACCAGTTAAAAAATGAATTTCTGTCCACTGTATCCCATGAACTCAGAACACCCATTGCGATTATGCGAGAGGGTGTCTCATTGTGTCTGGACGGTGTCGCAGGTAATATCACTGGAACTCAGTGTGACTTATTGACCAGCACCCTTGAGAATATCGATAGGTTGGCTACGCTGATTACAGATCTTTTGGATGTATCAAAGATAGATACAGAGAAAATGCAGCTGAAAAAAATCTCATTTGATATATGTGAAATTGTTCATAAAGTATTTGAACAGCATGAAGAATCGATAAAAGAAAAAGGACTATCATACAATATCGATCTCCCTGACAAGCCTGTAAAGCTTTTTGCAGACGCTGAAAAAATCCATCAAATTTTTTCTCAATTGGTTGATAATGCTGTAAGATACACCGATCCAGGCGGAGAAATTGGAATTCGAGCAGTAGAAAGGAAGCAGGTTCTAGAGTGTTGTGTGTCGGATACAGGCATCGGCATTGCAGAGGAGAATGTTCCAAGGTTATTCTCAAAGTTTCAGCAATTTGGACGTGTGGAAGGTCCGGGGTATAAAGGGACCGGATTGGGATTGGCCATTGTGAAAGGTTTGGTGGAGAAACATGGCGGAAAAGTATGGGTCGATTCTGCATTAAATAAAGGAACGTCATTCTGGTTCACCTTGGAAAAAGTGCCTTTCCCGAAAATACTCATTGTGGATGACGAGAAGAACTTTGTCGAAATGATGACTAAATTATTAATAAAGGACAATTATCGATTCCTTGAAGCCTTCGATGGAGAAGCGGCCGTTGAAATAGCTCAGAGGGAGCAATTATCGCTCATCATACTCGATATGGTACTACCCGGTATGAGTGGTTATGAAGTCATTGGACGATTAAAACAGGATGCTCGAACGATTGATATTCCCATTCTTATCACCAGTGGATTCACCATTGACACCGATCGTCTCAATCAGAACGACGACCATGATGCTATTCCCGTCATTCCGAAACCCTTTGAACCCGTAGAATTACGTAATAAAGTAAAGAAAATGATCATGGAATAGAAAATGGTGAACTCACATCATTAGGATGAGGAGAAAAATAAATGTGTAAATTGAAAAAAATCCTTATCGTGGAAGATGAACTGGATTTTGCTCGAATGGTGAAGATGCGTTTGGAGTCGGTGGGGTATGCCGTGGCATTAGCTGGCGATACAGCCCAGGGGACAAAGAAGGTGATGGAGGATAATTTTGATCTGCTGGTGCTCGATTTGATGATGCCTGGAGGTGGAGGATTCGAACTCCTGGATAACGTTCATGAAAAACCGGGAATAGAAAATATTCCAGTCATTATTCTCACAGGGAAAACAATTGACGATGAAGTCAAAGACAAGGCCCAATCATACAACGTCGCCGACATCATCATGAAACCCTACGAGAGTAAGCAATTTGTACAGAAGATTAAAGCATTGGTACCGGTTTGATTTTTGAATGAATTGGTCAAGTTGGAAATTAAATCGCATGGAGAAATAAATCAATGAAAAAATCATCGAAAAAAGGAATTCTTATCATTGAAGACAACGATACGTATAGAGAATTACTTAAAATGCGTCTTAAGGCCAATGGTTATCAAATTTATGCAAGTTCCAACGGGACCGATGGCCTCCGCATGGCCAGAAAAGAGCTGCCGGATCTCATTCTTGTTGATTTGGTGATGCCTGGAATTAACGGCCATGAAGTATGCCGACAGTTGAACGTGGATCCTGATATTGCCCATATACCGATTATTATCCTCACATGCATAAATAATGTAGAAGATGTGGAGATGGCCAGGCATGAAAATGTCGAGGCCTATATATTGAAGTCGATGATGACAGAAGTGATACTCGAAATAATAAGACGCGTTCTGAAAAAAGGGAAACGCGGGCAGCGGGGAAGCGATCAACAGGAGCATGATAAATCAGTCGTGCCTGTTGAGAACCGATCGAATGATTCAATAGATAAGAATATTTTCGATGTGAAAAAGGAATATATAATGAAGAAAAGTGGATCAAAGCATCCAAAAATGAACTAAGCTTATACGATCATAAGATAATATGATAATTAAAAAGGGGGTACCAGGTGCAGGAAAAAAAGAAGATCTTGATCGTCGAGGACGAGAACGAGTATGCCCATATGGTAAAATTACGTTTGGAGTCTGAGGGATATGAAGTGACCATTGCCAATGATGCCCATATAGGTACTCAGGAAATATTCAAGGGGGATCATGAACTGGTTGTCCTTGATTTAATGATGCCCGGGGATACGGGGTTTTCTGTTGTGCGAAGAATGCGACATTTTCCCGGAAGAACGACGACGCCAGTCGTTATTCTAACGGGTAAGGTCATTGATAAACAGGTCAAGGCCATGGCCAAGGCATATGATGTACTGGCTGTCATTTCCAAACCTTACAATTCTGAGGAATTTTTAAATACGATCAAATCGCTTTTACCTTTATAACGGGGATGTATAATGGGAATCCGTATCGTTAAACTCTGGTATTTTCATAAGCATAAGAATGCGTGTAAGGGGAGAAACTGATGAGAGAGAAAAGAAAGATTGTTATTGTGGATGATGAATTAGAATTCGCCAAGGTAGTGAAACTGAGATTGGAAAATGTGGGTTATAAAGCGATTATTGCTTTGGATACATATCTTGGGATGCAGAATATTGTCAGGAATGAACCCGATCTCGTTATCCTCGATCTATTGATGCCTGCGGGTGGTGGTTTTACCCTCTTGGACAGGATCAGAAATCATCCTACAACGGTCAATATTCCAGTTGTCATTCTCACAGGAAAAGAAGTGGATGACGAACTCAGGACAAAGGCCTATGAATACGATGTCACGGAAATCGTTCAAAAACCCTATGATCCTGCAAAGTTCGTGGAGAAAATAATGTGGATGGTTCCGGCCTGATTTCGAGTCAATCATCTCGCATGAGTCTGGTCATTATTGAATGAGCTGTCATAATGGATATTGAAAATCAAAGTAAAATATTAATTATTGAAGATAACGACACCTATCGTAAAATGATGAGTATGCGCCTCCAGTCCGGCGGATTTCATATCCTATTGGCTGAAGATGGCTTAAAGGGCCTTGACATGATACGTAAATGGGTACCGGATCTGGTTATTTTGGACCTTATGCTTCCCCTGATGGATGGTCATAAAATATGTCGTTTAACCAAATCGGATAAAAAAACACGACATATTCCCATCGTTATTCTGACCTCCAGGGATTTGGATGAAGATGCTGATATGGCAAAGAAATGCGGTGCGGATGCATTTATCGTGAAGACCACGAGATCTGAAATCATCATTGATGTCGTGAATCGACTTCTGAAAATGAATGCTGCGCAATGACATTTGACATGGAAATAATGACGACATTTGAGGACGACACATGAGAATACCATCTGGACAAATAAATTATCAAGACAGGATCGACCTGCGTGCAATAGAATTGAGTAAAATGAACGAAGAACTCAAACTCGAAGTCGCAGAATTGAAATGGAAAGAGGAGGCACTACGGGAAAGTGAAAAGCGATTCAGAAATATTGCCTTGAGTATGGTTGTATGGCTATGGGAGATAGATGAAAACGGGGTATATACCTATTGTTCGGAGCGGGTTCAAGAATTGTTGGGGTATACACCCCAGGAGATGATTGGGCGCCGGTTTCATGAGTTGATGTCCAGCAAGGATGCGCAGAGATTTCAGAACGAGTTCGATAAAAAGTCGGAGCATGGAAAAATAATAAAAGATTTTGAGAATTGGATCCAACATAAGGATGGTCATCATATTTGTCTTATTACAAATGGTGTACCGATCATGGATGATCTTGGAAATTTTATTGGTTATCGGGGGGTGCACAAAGATGTCACTGAACAGAAGCAAGCAGAAGAAGCTTTGAAGGAGGCCAATAGACAACTTAGAAAATTTGACAGATTAAAAAGCGATTTTGTATCCATGGTCTCCCATGAAATTCGGACACCCATTACGATCATGAGGGAAGGCATTTCTCTTTGCCTGGACGGTGTTACCGGTGAACTCAATGAAGCACAAAAAAATGTCCTCGGAGACACCATGGAGCACATTGACCGTTTGAGCCGTCTGGTGACAGATTTATTAGATCTTTCAACCATTGAAGAGGGGAAAATTGAACTGTATATCAGTCGCGTGGATCTCTGTAGGGTTGTCGAGAAAATTAAAAATGATTTTAAAAAATATGCCCGGAACAAACAGATCAATATTGGGATTGATGTGCCGAGCGAAGCACTCTTTATCCATGTGGATAAAGACAAGATTATTCAGGTTTTTCATAATCTATTAAACAATGCCATTCGATTCACGCCTCAGGGCGGGGAGATAAAAATAGTCATAGAAGATAAGGAAGACGAGGTATTGTGCTCTGTGTCGGATACAGGAACCGGAATTGCAAAAAAGGACATTCCCAAGTTATTTTCAAAGTTTGAGCAGTTCGGTAGAAAAACGAATTCAGAAGACAAAGGTACGGGATTGGGTCTGGCCATTTGTAAGGGACTGGTTAAGAAACATGGTGGAAGAATCTGGGTGGAATCGGCATTGGGTGAGGGATCGACATTTAATTTTACAATAAAAAAAGGTGTGAAACTGGGAAATTGAATTCATCAATAACCATGAGAGGGATTACGGTGAAACACCATTTTGCAATGATGAAGAAAATAGATTACATGAGGGCAATTCCATGAAAGTACGGAAAAAGGTGCTGGTGGTCGAAGACGAACCGAGCTGCGCAAGAATGGTGGGAATGAGATTGGAATCGGTTGGTTACGAAGTACACATCGCTAACGATGCCTATACGGGAACAAAAGAGATATTGAAGGGTGATTATCAGCTCATGATCCTCGATT
>CAZYTI010000156.1:0-7978 GCA_964650065.1 uncultured bacterium | reverse complement strand
TCTTCGATTTCGTTCAAAGAACCCTGTAACTGTAGAAAATTCTGATTGGCCTTCAAATCAGGATAGTTTTCCACAGAATCAATGATGCCGCCCAACGTTTTAGACATTCGATTATCGAGGGCAACCCGCTCGTCATCCGAAAGCCCCCCGGTCGTGGCTTTGGCCCTCAATTCTGTAATATCCGTAAGTAAACTTTTTTCATGCGTCATATACGTTTTAACAGTCTCTATCAGATTGGGAATCAGATCATACCGTTTTTTCAGTAATGCATCGACGGTTCCGAATACATTTTCGACCTGGTTTTTTTTCCCGACCAGACTGTTATACATCATGATTCCTATGAGGAAAAGAACCACAAGTATACCCAGGATTACGATGAACATAATCTCCTCCTTATAATTTTTATCCTATTGTCAAAAATTAACCACAGAGTCCACAGAGAAATTCATAATAATATTTAAATTACACGGCCTTAATTCTCTATCCCCTCTGTGTACTCTCAAATATCGTAGCGTGTGATATGATATTTTTAACTTTTCAACTCCGATATTAAGGTGATTCCCAAATCTTTTAGCCATCGCTTCTCGTAAAATATCCATATGACCTCATCAAGGCTTGTACTACATCAACTGCTATCAATTCTGCAATCACCTCATTATCTCTCAGCATATCTATTCGCTGTTTACCGATTTTGTTTCCCTTGAAATACATACCAACCATCACGAATTTGTCTTGAAACAGTTGTTTCCGATTTATATCAACACATTTGAAACGATTACTCCGGAAATGTCTTTATTAGGATATTCATCTTTAACATGATATCACAGAGGCAATGTAGTAGATGCGTTCACCTTTCGAGAACACAGAGTATATTTCATTTTCTCTGTGGCCTCTGTGGTTTCATGTCTTTCTCTACTTTTTCATAAAACTTTTGACACGACCATTTGTATTTCACCAAACCATGATACATCACTCAAAATTCATTTCGTTTAGAAATAATCTATAACTATGTAATAAAATAAAAATTAAAGATCCTGTAGTGCAATCACATCGAGCGGATTGGCTTGAAGTGACCGAATGGCCTGAACGGTCGCCCAGGATGCCGACAGTGTCGTAAGACATGGAACATCGTAGGCCATGGCCATACGACCGATACTATACTCATCACTCCGGGATATTTTACCGAGGGGTGTGTTGATTACGATTTGTATTTCACCGTTGATGATTAGATCAAGGCAGTTCGGTCTCCCTTCAACAACCTTGAAGACCGTCTTCACGGGTATCCCAGCCCTGCGCAGGGCATTAAAGGTTCCTTCCGTCGCCAGGATACCAAAACCAAGTTCGAAGAGTTGACGCGCGATGGGGACGACCGACAGTTTATCGTTGTCATTGACACTGATGAATGCATTCCCTCTTTTGGGAAGACGGTGGCCTGCAGCGAATTGGGCCTTGGCGAAGGCACCCCCGGATTGGGCATCTAAACCCATAACCTCACCGGTTGAACGCATCTCGGGCCCTAAAAAAGTCTGTACCCGGGGAAATTTCATGAAGGGAAAAACCGGTGTTTTCACGGCCACCAAATGACCATCTGCAGGTTCTTTTATGCCCATTTCCTTAAGTTTCTTGCCCACCATGATCTGTGCAGCAATTTTAGCCCATGGAATGGCCGTTGCCTTACTCACAAAGGGAACGGTACGGGAAGCTCTGGGATTCACTTCCAACACATAGATGACGCCGTCTTTCAGAGCAAATTGTACATTGATTAATCCTCTGACATTCAACATCTCTGACAACATGACGGTTTGTTCCACAATGACGGCGCGATCCTCGTCTGAAAGCATATACGGAGGGAGGACGCAGGAACTGTCCCCGGAGTGGATACCGGCTTCCTCGATATGCTGCATCAATCCGCAGATAAATGTTTGCTGTCCATCACAAATACCATCCACGTCAAATTCAAAGGCATCTTCTAAAAACTTATCTACCAGAACCGGATGGTCGGGTGTTACGGAAGCCGCCTCATGAATATATTTTTCCAGGGAGTTTTCATCGTACACGATTTCCATGCCCCGTCCACCCAAAACATATGACGGTCTTACCAGTACGGGATATCCGATCTCCCGGGCAATTTCTTTTGCTTCTTCATATGTGAATGCCGTTCCCCACTGGGGTTGCCGGATTTTTGAACCTTTGATGAGCTGACCGAAGCGCTTCCGGTCTTCGGCCAAATCGATGGATTCGGGTGAGGTGCCTAATATCTTTACTCCGGCTTTTTCCAATCCTTTGGCCAATTTCAAAGGCGTCTGGCCGCCGAATTGAACGATCACACCATCGGGTTTTTCGAAATCCACTATGTGAAGGACATCTTCATGTGTCAAGGGTTCAAAATAGAGTTTATCGGCTGTGTCGTAATCCGTAGATACCGTCTCAGGATTGTTGTTGATCATGATGGCCTCATAGCCTAATTCCCTGAGGGCCATCACAGCATGCACACAACAATAATCAAACTCGATTCCCTGACCGATCCGGTTGGGACCACTTCCCAGGATGATGACCTTAGGAATGTCACTTCGTATTGCTTCGGTTTCTTCCTCATATGTTCCGTAGAGATACGACGTCTCAGAATCAAATTCAGCGGCGCAAGTATCCACCACCTTGTAGACCGGCAGAATTCCCTCTTTTCTCCTCTGAGCCCGAATATCATCCTCTCCCATCCCAATGAGTTGTGAGATTCTTCGATCGGAGAATCCCAATCTTTTTGCGGCCATTAAAATCTTGGGTGGAAGCACCAGATTTTCCTGGATTTTTTCTTCAAACTCAATCAAAGATCGGATCTGATCTAAAAACCATGGATCGATGCCTGTCACCTCATAGAGGGTATCGACCTCCATCCCCAGACGAAAAGCCTCACCCAACTGAAAAATACGGCGAGGGGAAGGACGCTTGAGGTGAGCAATGAGTGCGCCCTCCTCCCAGGGTCCGTCATACTCCAAACCGTAGTATTCTGACTCCAGGGATCTCAGCCCCTTCTGAAGCGCTTCATTGAATGTTCGGCCTATCGCCATTGTCTCACCCACCGATTTCATCTGTGTCCCCAAAAGCGATTCTGCTTGTGGAAACTTCTCAAAATTCCATCTGGGGATTTTCACGACCACATAATCGATGGTCGGTTCGAAGGAAGCGGGGGTTTTCCCCGTGATATCGTTGGGTATCTCATCTAAGGTGAGACCGATGGCCAACTGCGCGGCAATCTTGGCTATGGGAAAACCTGTGGCTTTGGATGCCAATGCCGAACTCCGTGATACCCGGGGGTTCATCTCGATGACAACCATACGTCCATCCTTCGGATTGACGGCAAACTGGATGTTCGACCCGCCGGTTTCGACGCCTATTTCCCGGATAATGGCCTTGGAGGCATCCCGCATGATTTGATATTCCCGGTCGGTCAGAGTCTGGGCCGGCGCCACGGTGATGGAATCACCGGTATGAATACCCATGGGATCCACATTCTCAATGGTACAGACAATGACCACATTGTCTTTAAGATCTCGCATGACTTCCAGCTCATACTCTTTCCATCCAATGATCGATTCCTCAATCAGTAGTTCTCCGATGGGGCTGTTACTGATCCCCCATTTCACCTGATCGACATACTCTTCCACATTATATGCAATACTTCCACCGGTTCCTCCAAGAGTGAATGCCGGCCGTATGATTGCAGGAAATCCCACAATCTGAACCAGGGCCTGGGCCTCTTCTACATTCTTGGCGAACCCTCCTTTCGGAAGCACCAGTCCAATTTTTTCCATGGCCTCTTTAAACAATTCACGATCTTCGGCCTTTCGAATCGCTTCTATCTTAGCACCGATCAACTCGACCTCGTATCGATCCAGGATCCCTTCTTCCGCCAGTTTCACGGTAACGTTAAGACTGGTCTGTCCACCCATAGTGGGGAGAATGGCATCGGGTCGCTCTTTGGCGATAATCTTGGCCACAGTTTTATGATTAATCGGTTCCACATAGGTGCGATTGGCCAGTTCCGGGTCCGTCATGATTGTCGCAGGATTTGAGTTGACCAATACGATCTCATAACCCAGATGTCTCAACGCCTTAACCGCCTGTGTACCCGAATAATCAAACTCACAAGCCTGGCCGATCACAATGGGTCCGGATCCAATGATTAAGATCTTATTAATATCTTCCCGTTTTGGCATGATCTTCCATTCAATGCTTGTTCGAAAACGATTGAAATTGATAATTTTTTTTACATTTGCGGCCTACCGATCACCGCTTACCTTTTCGACAATTATCAACTTTCCTTCACAGCTTTTAACAGCACATCAGGTTATCAGAAAATCAGCCAGAAGGAGATCAGCATACCAGCAGATCAGGGATGTACTCTCTCCTGATCCACTGATTCACTGATATCCTGCCCACTGATGCCCTGATATCCTGCCCACTGATGCCCTGATATTCTGATATGCTTAAATACCGTTTACCGTTTACTTATTTCCGATTACCGATCACTGATCACCGATTACTATCTTTTACCGTTCACCTTCTTTCAACCATTCACCATAATTACCCACAGCCCGATTCTTCGGAACGAAACCGTTCCATCATGTCATAAAACATTTTAAATAAATACAATGAATCGTGCGGTCCCGGCGATCCCTCGGGATGGTACTGAACCGAAAACAGGGGGAGTTCCTTGTGCTTCATCCCTTCCACCGTACCATCGTTGAGATTGCGATGGGTTTGAACGAAACCTGCAGAATCGAGGGTGGCGGCATTGAGGGCAAAATTGTGATTCTGTGCGGTAATCTCAATGACTCCGGTTTCTTCATGGATGACAGGATGATTGCTCCCATGGTGACCGAATTTCAGTTTATACGTTTTCCCACCAAGAGCCAATCCTAAAATTTGATGACCCAGGCAAATACCGAACATGGGACGATACTCGGCTAATTTCCGTACACTTTCGATGGCATAATCTACACCCTCAGGATCTCCAGGCCCATTGGATAAAAAGACCCCATCCGGACCTTGTTCCATGACCCATTCCGCCGGAGTCGCAGCAGGGACGACCGTCACTTCGAGGCCATAAGACACCATCAGACGAAGGATATTCCGTTTTATACCAAAGTCATAGGCCACCACTTTGAAGTTGGAATCACCCAATGCATGAACGGAATCGTAATACCATCCGCAATCAATTTTTTCCTGCCAAAGTGCCGGTTGATCTGTGGTCACAAACTGAACGAGATCCCGACCGATAATGCTTGGATGTTTCTGTAACTCATCCCGGAATTTCTGTTCACTGCTCCCGTCTGTGGACAGGATACCCAGCATCGATCCCTTTTCCCGGATATGCCGTGTCAGGGCCCTCGTATCGACCCTATGAATACCCAGAATCTGATTTCGACTCAAATAATCGTCAAGGGATTCGGTAGACCTGTGATTGCTGGGAAAAGGACATAATTCCCGAACGATGAGGCCTTCCACCCGGGGCTTCGCCGATTCCACATCCTCTGGATTGATACCATAGTTGCCGATATGGGGATATGTCATCGTAACCATCTGTCCCTTGTAGGAAGGATCTGTCAGAATTTCCTGATACCCGGTCATGCCGGTATTGAATACGACTTCACCAATGGCCGTACCTGTGGCACCGAAACCTTCACCGTGAAAGGTCCTTCCGTCTTCTAAAAGAAGGACAGCCTCCATTTATCTAATTCATCTCCTCATCTAAGAAAATTGAATAACTTACCTAATCTATTATCCATATTTTGGCAATTGTGCAAACTTAATATTTTTGTTTGTAAGATTCAAGATGTTTTTATTTTAAAGACACGAAAATGACCCGTATAACAGAAAATTCATTAGTCCACGGCTCAAACAGGCCGCCAAAAAAGGGACATGATATAATGTATAATCATAAGGGATGGTTTTGACTTTTTCAAGCTTTCTTAATTTACGTGGGAGTTATAATATGATTATTTTTTACCGCAAATAAATTGGATTGCCTCATTCACATCTTCCTAGGAACCGATAATCAGAGGAACCCGTTGATGGAGATCTGAGGGATCTATATCCAGAATCCGCTGCGCCCCATCAGAGGCTGCGCCTCCTGCATTTTCACAAATAAAGGCCATGGGTGCCGCTTCATAGAGCAGGCGGAGTTTACCTCTGGGTGGGACGCGATCACCCTTATACAGAATGGGATAGAGAAAAATACCGCCATAGAGTAAATTACGGTGAAAATCGGCCACCAAGGATCCGATGTAGCGACTCGTGTAGGGTCTGTTTGCGGTGGGATCCACTTGCTTCAGGAAGTCAATGTATCGTGTCGTGTTTTCATCCCAATAGGCCCGGGTTCCTTCATTGATACTCAATATCCTGCCGCGTGGGGGTGTTCGGATATTGGGATGGGAAAGGAGAAATTCTCCGATACTGGGATCTAAGGTAAATCCATCGACACCGTCCCCCGTCGAGAATACAAACATGGTCGAAGAGCCGTATATCACGTACCCTGCCGCCACCAAATCCGTACCTTTCTGAAGGCAGTCCTCAAGGGCTCCCCTCGGTCCGGTCGATTTTTTCCGAAAAACGCTAAAAATAGTTCCGATACTCACATTGGCTTCGATGTTAGAAGAGCCATCCAGAGGATCAAAAACAAGGCAATAGTCACCACACTTGTATTCTCCCGGGATGGGAATGATCCCCACTTCCTCTTCCGAGGCCATGACACACAGCCTGCCGGTATGATTCATCGATTTTTTAACAATCGAGTTGGCATATTCATCCAATCTCTGGACGATTTCACCCTGAACATTTTCATCACCGGTCGTTCCCAGGATATCGACCAGCCCGGCTTTGTTCACTTCGTTGGAGATGACCTTCGCCGCAAAGGAAATATCATACAACAGCGATGAAAACTCGCCTGTCGCTCCAGGATGCAGTTTCTGTTGGTCAATGATGTGCCTCTCTATAGTGATAAGGTCTCTCATTCAAGCCTCCTGACTAAATATCATGCTTCCCGATTCAACAATTTTCGTGATAGGGAGATGTTTTTCCGACCGACTTCAGAAGATAATCAATCTGTTCCAATATCACAACCATCAAATCGTCTTTACTCAATAAATCATGATAAAATGTTTGCGCAGAATGGATTTGGCTTCAGTCTCTTGAAGAAGCATGCTTCAAAATTCTCCCAGGCAATTGGCCTGTATGCTCCCCATCTTGAATGACAATCTGACCGTTGACGATGATAGCAAGAATGATATGTAAAAGTATAAAATAATAAAAATATAAATGAAGGATGATTAAGAGTCAAGATTTTTTTTAAAGGATAGATGAAGAAAATGTTACTGGTTACTGGTTGATGATTACGGGTTACTGATCCCTGCTCCGGAATCTCAGATTCCCTTTAACAGTCAGTGCCAAACAGTGACACGAATCCGGGAACCATCATGCTTCTTTCATGATTTCATCTCGTTCAGCCATTTGGAGCTTCTCTATTACTTCATCCAAATCTCCTGTCAGGATTTCCTGGAGTCGATACAAGGTCAGATTGATCCGATGGTCCGTCACCCTTCCCTGGGGAAAATTGAAGGTTCTTATTTTGGCACTTCGATCTCCGGATCCTATCATGGACCGACGACTGGCAGCCACACGGGCTTCTTCTTTCTTTCGCTTCATATCAAAGAGCCGTGCCCTCAAAACCCGCATCGCCTTGGATTTGTTCTTATGCTGGGATTTCTCATCCTGGCAAGTGACCACCATTCCAGTGGGCACATGGGTAATACGAACGGCCGAATCTGTCGTATTGACACTTTGACCACCCGGCCCGGATGACCGATACACATCAATCCGGAGATCCTTGGGATCGATTTCTATATCCACCTCCGCTGCTTCCGGCAGTACAACTACAGAGGCGGCCGATGTGTGAATTCGGCCACTCGTTTCGGTCACAGGT
>CAZYTI010000155.1:0-8032 GCA_964650065.1 uncultured bacterium | reverse complement strand
TTTTTAAGAACGATTTTCATATATTAATGTCATGCAAGATGAGTCGAGCACAAATGTGAACAGCATGCCCGTTCGATTATTTTTCATCCTGACGACTTTCCTGTGCATGATCAGGTATGAAGCGAGCCTTTATTCACCGACGGATTCCTTTCATCCTGGTTATCAAACCGAAGTGGAACTCGTCGTATCCAAGAGAGAACCCTTCCAATCTCAATTCAAGATCGCTGACGCTTTTACCCAGGTATTTGCCGGTTTTACAACGCCTCCTGCCGATTTATCATCGATATATAAATATTCAATGTTACGGTACCGTCATTTCGTTTCTCAACGATTGAAGGTATACCAGTCCGCATTTTCACCACAACACAACCTACTTTCCATCATACAAAAAAACAATACGTGGCATCAATCCCCGGACGATGAACTCAATCTCATCGGTTGAATCGCTCTGGAATGACAGTCCTTTTAAACTCGGCCCAAAGTGATTTTCGGATTTGTTATTGGAAACCTCACCTAATCCTCTCCTTGGTAAGGAGAGGACTCGATTGTGAAAACCGAAAACCATTTTGGTTTGAGTATAAATTCAAATCCATCGCCAGGACTGATGACCTTATCATCTGTTCAGTGCTCAATTGAGGAGAAGACGATGCTGCGAAATGCCATTTCCACCAAAATGAAGCGGATTCACCAACGACTCAACGGCAGTCGAATCGAATTCAATTTGACACCTTATCAAAATACACTCGATGATATCGACACACAAAAAACGAATCTTTCCAAAATGACGGATGATCGACTCAAAGAACTATCGCAGGAACTCATCAAACGGACCCGGAACGATGGCGATCTCGATGATTTATTGGTCGAGGCATTTGCCCTGGTTCGCGAAGCGGTCCGGCGTGTTTTAAAAATACATCCCTATGATGTCCAGCTCATGGGCGGCATTGCCATGCATCAGGGCAAGCTAATTGAGATGCAAACGGGTGAAGGAAAGACACTGTCCGCGGTTTTTTCTGCCTATTTGAATGCCCTTTCCGGGAAGGGTGTTCATGTGCTCACCTTTAACGATTATTTAGCGCGTCGGGATGCCCTGTGGATGGGGCCCATCTATGAATTCTTGTGTCTGAGTGTCGGTTTTGTACAAGAGGGGATGCCTATCGAAGAGCGGAAGGAGGCCTATGATGCGGATATTACCTATCTGACTGCAAAGGAGTCCGGATTCGATTTCTTGAGGGACAGCCTTTGCAACCAACCGTCCCATATCGTTCATCGCGCTTTCCACTATGCCATCATCGATGAGATCGATTCCATACTCATCGATGAGGCACGCGTTCCACTCATTATTGCCGGTACATCCGACGACCATATTTCTCACACACATCAAATGGCCCACATCGCACGCCAATTGGCAGAAAACAGGGACTTCGAGTATGATGAATATGTCCGGAGTATCCATTTGACCGAAGATGGTTTCAAACGGGTGGAGTGCCTGTTAGGTTGTACCCATTTGCATAAAGAAGAAAATTTTGAGACATTGGCACGATTGAACTGTGCCCTCCATGCCGAATATTTATTGCATCGGGATGTGGACTATATTGTTCGAAACAGCAAAGTGGAATTGGTGGATGAGTTTACGGGACGTGTGGCGGACAAGCGTCGTTGGCCCGATGGACTGCAGGCCGCCATTGAAGCCAAGGAACATCTTTCGATTCAGTCCAGGGGAAACATACTCAATTCCATCACATTACAGCATTTTATCCAGCTCTATCCCAAATTAAGCGGTATGACAGCGACGGCGCAACCGGCCGAGGAAGAATTCAGAATCTTCTATCATCTGCCCATCGTTGTGATTCCCGCCCATAAGCCGTGTATCCGTATCGATCATCCCGATCGTATTTATCCAACGAGAAAGGAAAAAAATGAAGCTTTGGTAGACGAAATAACGCGCGTTTACCCAACCCGGCGTCCCATCCTGGTGGGAACGCGGAGTGTGAAAGAATCGGCCGGATTAGCCCAAGCCCTGCGGGAACAGGGTATACCATGTCAAGTACTCAACGCCAAACGCGATGCCTTCGAGGCCCAAATCGTTGCTCAGGCAGGAAAATTGGGTGCCATCACCATTTCGACCAATATGGCGGGTCGGGGCACGGATATCCGCTTGGGTGGAGCGGATGAGGCGGAGAAAGGGGCGGTGAAGGCATTGGGGGGATTGTATATCATCGGCACCAACAGGCATGAAAGCAGGAGAATCGATCACCAGTTGCGGGGTCGGGCGGGCTGGCAGGGGGATCCGGGTTCATCACGTTTCTTTATCTCCCTGGAAGATGATCTGTTCGTCAAATACCGACTCGAGGATCTTCTCTCTTTTCAATATCGATGTGAGCCAGGTGATGGTCCCCTTGAACATCCCATCGTGGTCAGAGAAATCGATCGTATCCAGAGAATTATCGAAGGGCAAAATCTGGAAATTAAGAAGACGCTATGCAGGTATTCATCCCTCATCGAGAAGCAGCGGAAAATGGTCTTCCTCGGACGGATTGTCCTGTTGCACGGTGATTTTGATCCGGATTTCTATCGATCCCATGCACCGGAACAGTTTCATCAATTACAAACCCGATTAGGAGAGGAGAAACTGGCCGGTATATGCAGACGGCTCTCCATGGTCTATTCGGACCGGTCGTGGTCCCGATATCTGGCCGAAATGGCCGATATCCGGGAAGGTATCCATTTAAACCGAATCGGGGGTAAGGATCCGGTCCTGGAATTTCATAAACTGGCCATCGAAATTTTCGACCGATCGAAGCATGAAATGGATCAGGATGTCATAAACACATTTCAAAAGATCCGACTCAAGAACCATGGTGTGGATTGGGAGGATTTGGGGTTGAAAGCCCCATCATCCACGTGGACATATCTCATTCATGACAATCCCTTTGAAGATCAATTGGCCATTAAACTGGTGGGGAGTACGGTGTTCTCCATTGGTGCTGGTATATTGGGTCCATTAATGGTGTTATACCTGCTATTGAAAAAGGTGGGCCAGAAGAAAAAATGATTCAAATTGCTTGATTTTACCATTAAAATGAATTAAAATGTTTTGATATCATTTTCACAGTTACGTTTCATTCCACCGAAAGGTGCGCTATGTTAAATATACCGTTACCCCGTGTTGATCTTGGATGCTGGCCAACACCCCTCCATGAAATGCCTAATCTTTCTGCAGCTCTGGGTGGACCCCGGCTGTTCATTAAGCGGGATGATCTGACCGGCCTTGCCCTGGGAGGAAATAAATGTCGGAAGCTGGAATACGTCCTGGCCGATGCGCAGGAAAAAGGAGTGGATACACTGATTACCAGTGGGAGTTCCCAATCCAATTTCGCCCTGCAAATGGCTGTTGCTGCCCGAAAGCTGGGTATGGAACCCCATATGTTGCTGGTAAAAGGCGTGCATGCCGAAATCCAGGGCAATCTCCTTCTCCACGACATTATCGATTCATCTGTGACCATCATGGAAGTGAGTGATCCCATCGAAATGTTCACGACGATGCCCAGGAAGATGGAGGAATTGGCCGATGAGATGCGTCAACAGGGACGCCATCCCATAGTGATTCCGGCCGGAGCCGAATATCCCCTGGGTACTTTGGGTTGGGTGAATGCTGCACAAGAGATACATCAACAATTAAAAGAAATGAACGTCCACATGAAGGCAGTCGTGTTGGCCAATGGTGGAGGAGGCACACAAGCAGGCTTAATTTTAGGATTACGCCAATTAAATATGAATCTGCCAGTCGTTGGCATCAGTGTCCTCAATGAGAGAACCGAAGCCATGGGTGAAGTGATTCGTCATCACAATGAGACATCTGTTTTCCTGGGTTTGGATAGCACGATTACCGTAGATGAAGTCGAATTGTACGACGATTATATCGGTGAAGGATACGGCATACCCACTCCGAAAGGTATTGAAGCCATCAGGCTCGTAGCACGAACCGAGGGCATTTTTTTAGATCCGGTCTATAGTGGAAAGGCCATGTCAGGACTCATCGATTTGATTCATCGGGGGATCTTTACTGAAGATGACACTGTCCTGTTTATTCATACCGGCGGTGTGGCCGCTGGTTTTGCTTATCATGAGGAATTGACGAGATCGAGAAGGTCAGTATAAAAAAATAGAAACCACACCTGCCCGCCGCAAGCAGGGAGTTCACAGAGAGACATGAGGGATAGGTTTCAATGCTCTGATGTTTACGTCTTCATAATTGGGTGTTCTTCTCTGTGTGCTCTGTGGTTAATTTTTGTTAATATTTGATTCACAAAAAGGAGATCATCGTATGAAAAAATCACTGGTTCTCATCGTTCTCATTTGCCTCATCTGTTTTTCTGCAATGGCCGAGGAAGGAATGTGGCTGCTCACTCAATTAAAACAATTGGGACTTGAGACAAAGGGTTTGAAGATCACTGTGGAGGATATCTATCATCCGGAGAAACCGTCACTCACCGATGCCATTGTCTGGCTGGGGGGATGTACGGCTTCTTTTGTTTCACCTGAAGGCTTGATTTTAACCAATCATCATTGCGCCTATGGTGCTTTACAGAGGGCTTCTTCCAAAGAGAAGGATTATATCAAGGATGGATTCTTAGCCAAAGACCGGTCACAAGAAATACAGGCCATCGGTTCGACCGCTTCTATCCTGGAATCCCTGAAGGATGTGACTCAGGATGTACTCAAGGCAGCTAAGGGTGTGAAAGACCCTGTTGAACGGGACAAAAAGATCAATGTGAAGATCACCCAGATGACCGACAAAATCGAGAAGGGGAGAGACGATGTCCTGGCCACTATCGCTTCCATGTATAACGGTAAGCAATATATCCTCTTTGTCTATAAACGGTATCAGGATGTCCGCATCGTATTTGCGCCCCCGGAATCCATTGGGAAATACGGCGGTGATATCGATAACTGGATGTGGCCCCGCCATACAGGAGATTTCACCTATCTTCGTGTTTATATGGCCTCCGACGGCTCCGGTGCCAAGTACAGTCCCGACAACGTTCCGGTTAAACCCAAAAATTATCTTCGGATCGCCAAAGATCATTTAAAGGAAGGGGACTTCACCTTTATTCTTGGATATCCCGGATCCACCACGCGATGGCGCACGTCCAATTCCGTAGCCTGGAATTTGAAATATAACTATCCGGAGACCATACAGAATTATAAAGAGACCCTGGATTTGATGGCCGAGTTGACCAAAGATTCACCCGAAGGTAAAATCAAAGTCGCGAATCTGGATGCCGGTCTCAACAATACCATGAAAAACTACCAGGGGAATATCGACGGTATGACCAAAACCCATTTTGTGGAGAAAAAGAAGGCATTCGAGACAGAATTGCTGGCTTTCATCGAGAGCAAACCCGAATTGAAAGAGAAATACGGCGATATTTTGGATCGTATTAAAGCCCAGTATCGGGAGCTGGCAAAGACGAAGCAGCAAGATGATGCCCTGGGTTTTTTCGGATTTTTAGACGGCACCCTGTCCTCCCTGGCCGGTCAGATCTATGGTGTCGCCAGAGAGCGGGAAAAACCGAAAAAAGAACGAAATCCCAATTTTACCGAGAGGGGAATCGACCAAACCATCAAGAATCTGCATTTCCGTTACTACAGTTACTTCGAACCGGTGGATAAAGGGATGCTCAAACGTGTCCTGAAGTTAGTGAATCAGCTTCCGTCGGGACATCGCATCGAAGGTCTGGACACCATTTTCAACGGCGGTCAATCCATCGATGCTTTTGTAGAGGATGCGTATTCCAAGACTCAGCTTGCCGACGTGGAGTATGCCAGGACTTTATTCAAGAAATCCTCCAAAGAATTGGAAACAATGAATGATCCGTTCCTGAAAATGGCTGCAGCCATGTACGACGAGGCCGAGGCCTCTCAAAAGCGATATCAAGAATTTGCCGTCAATATCGTCAATTTAAGAAAAGAGTATATCGATGCCCTTTATGAATGGAAGGGGGAGGGACTCTACCCCGAGGCGAATAGTACCATGAGATTCACGTACGGCCACGTGGCCGGTTATAAACCGGCTGACGCAATGTGGTATAAACCCTTTACCACATTGAAGGGCATGGTTGAGAAGAACACGGGTGAGGATCCTTTCGATGCCCCGGATAAGCTCGTTGGATTACATGAAGATTACGATTATGGGCAATGGGCGCATCCGGAACTGAAAGATGTACCGGTCGCCTTTACCCACCGATGTGATATTACTGGCGGTAACAGCGGAAGTCCCGTCATGAATGCCCGCGGTGAATTGGTGGGTCTGGCTTTTGATGGCAACTATGAAGCCATGACCGGGGACTGGCAGTACGATTATAATATTCAGCGTACGATTTCAGTGAGTCTGAAATATGTATTGTTCATTACTGAAAAATTCGCCGCTGCGACGCATCTGTTGAAAGAGATGGGTGTTGATTGATTTAACCCTTCATTTAAGTTGATTTGGGCACACGGAGTTTGAATTCGTGTGCTATCGATTTTCATTATAATCAGATTTTTATCCGTGAATGTAAAACTGCTGAAATTATTATCGAACAAGGCCCTTGGGAAATGGACAAGAAAAGGATTCCGATGAATAAGATTGTAAATGTTCGAGTGAATTACGGAGAAACTTATTTTTTGTTTCTAATATGAGAAACATGGGAGGTAGGGGCTAGGGGAAGATAAACTATGTTATACAGCTAAAAAAGTTAATATACTTCGGAGTGAGAAATGTTAAATCAAAAACGCTTTTTTGTGTTACTATCATTTTTTTATATAGTTATTTTTTCTTCAAAACTATATTCGCAAATAGACAAAAACATTACAACTCCATCTGATAAATTTGCTCATGTGATAGTAAATTACTCTTTAGATTTACAGCCTAATGAAACTCTTTTGATAGAAACCACACATTTGTCTCAGGAACTTTGTTTATCTGTTTACAAAGAAGCGCTAAAAGCTGGTGCGCATCCTTACATTTCCATTGATTTTCCTGGAATGAAAGAGATATTTTATGAGAATGCTACAGACACTCAATTGACGTTTGTAAATCCCGTCTATAAATTCATTTATGAAAACTTTGATGCTAGACTGTATATTATTGCGCCGGCGAATACTCGATCTTTAAGCAACATTGATCCAATACGTATTCGGACTGCTAATAAAGCATTTATGGAAAAGGCCAAAAGTTACATGTATCGTCGTATTGACAACAAACAAATGAAATGGTGTGTCACATCCTATCCCACGCAGGCACTCGCCCAGGAAGCTGATATGGGGCTTGAAGGATATAAAAAGTTTGCCTTTGAATCCTGCAAATTAAATGAACCTGATCCAATTGAATCTTGGAAAAAACTATCACAGAGACAACAAGAATTTTGCGAATGGTTAAATGGTAAGTCAGAAGTGATTCTTCGTGGACCTAATATTGATTTAAAGATGTCAATAAAGAATCGGACATTTATTAATGATGATGGCAGGTTAAATTTTCCTGGAGGTGAGATATATACATCACCCGTTGAGAATTCAACAAACGGTTGGGTTCGTTTTAGTTATCCTGCGATCTTTGGAAATCGTGAGATCATTAACATTGAGTTATGGTTTGAGGATGGGAAAGTAGTCATGGAGAAAGCATCAAAAGGGCAAGAATTTCTTACTGAAATACTCAATTCAGATGATGGTGCACGAATTCTCGGTGAATTGGGTATTGGGACAAATTATGGTATTAAACGTTTTACGAAGAATATGTTATTTGATGAAAAAATCGGTGGTACAATCCATATAGCCGTTGGAGATGGTTTCCCGGAATGTGGCGGTAAAAATCAATCAGCTATTCATTGGGATATGTTGTGCGATATGTCTGAAGGTGAGATCATAGTTGATGGTGAGTTATTCTATAAGAACGGTAAATTCGTAAAATATTAGGTAATATGGTCTATTGCTGTATAACGATAAAGAGCTGCACCGGAATTGAGCGGTAGCGAAATTCCGCCTGCAGCGT
>CAZYTI010000154.1:0-8036 GCA_964650065.1 uncultured bacterium | reverse complement strand
ATCGGGTAAATACCTTGGCCAAAATGAGCAAATTCCGAATCACAATCAGGCCGACACCTGCCCGTAAGGTTACAATATTCAATACCAAGGGAAGAAATACCAAAAAATCCATCCAGTTGGTCTTAAAATATCGTATTTTTGGGAGGGTAAAGTAGAATGTGAAACTGGTATCTACAAGAAAGACAATAAACACAAGATAATCGATGGCAATGGAAATTACCGACAGCACCGGTGGGAGACGATACTGCATACCGGACTCTAATATCAAAAACACCAAAGCCACAAAGGCCAATCCATAAACCCATTTGCGGAGTCGGGGAAGCCAGGGTGGCAATACTCTGGCCGTTTTCACCAATCGCGTTTTTCGACGAAAATGCATTCGATTGAAAAAGCTATATTTATCGTCTTGGTTTGGCATGTGTGGATCTCTCCAGAGGAATCCATTCGTTCTATTAAGACTATACCATAGGTGACAATTGTTATAAATATGTTGAATTCAATGTAATTTTCCAAGTTAAAAATAAAAATTAACCTGGCCAGAATGAAAGATTTTCAAAACAGTATTGACGCTCAATTTGAATCGATCAACGGTTTCCATTCCGGATTTTCATATCCTAAAAGCTGAGCGAACTTAAGGGATAAGTTGTCTTCCAATGCATGAATTTCTTCCTTTTGAAAACCAACCATAGAAATCTTACCGCCGGCGAAAGTATCATGACCACCTGCACTTTTCCGATCCGGCACAAGCGACTGAATCAACTTACCCGCTTTTGCGTTCTGATTCGAAGAACGTATCGAAAGGATCAGTTCGTTTGAAGTCCGCCCTGTACAGAGAACCCAACTGATTCGCTGATGCTTTAATAATAGATCTGCCATTTCGGCCACCACCTCCGGATAAGGAATATCACCAATATGGGTACAAATCACATGTCGAAAGCTCATCGTTCGACGTAACGCTTCACCAAGAATGACAAAATAAGCTCTGGGAAGCTTGGGATGGACGATCCGGGCGAATTTACGCATACTGGCATGAGGATAAACTTTGAGGTAGGCCTGAATATCCCTTCGACTGGCTTCCCTTCCCAAATCCTGGGTCTCAGATCGAATTGCATAGGACAGCGCCGAGGCCAGATCGGAGCCGATTTCTATTCCATTGGCCAGCAACCATTCGACAAGAATTGTTGCCGTTGCACCCACCTCCTTGTCAAGGACCATCGTTTCGGTCTTCAATCCCCGTCTTCGAGGATGGTGATCGATCACCAAATCACACGGAACATTCGGAGGCAGCGAATTGTTCCCTGCGCCGGGTTGCGTGTCCACAAGTGCAATTCTTTCGTATGCGGGGAATCGAATCCTGCTTATTGACTTGAGGGGAATCTTGAGTTCCCGGACCATTGCACGATTCTCGGCTCTACCGATAAATCCTCCATAGGCAATCGTCGTCAGGACATTGTATTTGTTACGTGCAAGATGCGACAACGCCCAGGCACTGGCAATTGCATCGGGGTCTGGGTTGTCATGAAGGATAATTAACAGGCGTTTTGATGTCTCGAAGATATTCTCCAGTTTCTTCTTTATTCCTATAGATTGCTTCATCTCACTCCCTTGGATATTCGTTCGGTGTATTCAATGATATGATTCATCATATCGACCACCCGATGGGGATGGTTCCCAACTGCCGTTTCAGCCGACAGCATCACATGCGTGGCACCGTCCAGGATGGCATTGGCCACATCGCTCACCTCGGCCCGTTTGGGAATCGTGTCTTCTATCATACTCTCCAACATTTGTGTGGCCACGATCACTGGCTTTGCAGCAAACTGACACCGTTTGATGATGTCTTTTTGGATCATCGGTACCTGATAAATGGGCACACTAATACCCAGATCGCCCCGAGCCACCATAACGACATCGGATTCGGCAATAATATCCTCGATGTTTTTCAATGCCATCCGGTTTTCTACCTTGGCCACGAATCGACAATCCGTGAGTCTGTTATTCACTATATCCCGAACATCCCGGATGTCCTGTCCGTTGCGGACAAATGATTGGGCAATATAATCGACTCCATTGGAAACGGCAAATTCAATGTCGTCCTTATCCTTGTTTGTAGGTCCGGTAAACCCGAAGTCCATTTCAGGCATATTCACACCTTTTCGGGATTTGAGTTCACCGCTGACGATCACTTTTACCTTCAATCGTTTTTTATCCTTGTCTAAAACCTGAAGAATGATTCTGCCATCATCAATATAAATAAAAGTATCCTCTTTGATCTTTTCAAGGGAACCCTCGTAATCAAAGGGAATCTCTTCCTCAAGGTCAGATTTGGGCTCCTGGGTGAGATAAAATTTTGTGTTTCTTTTCAAGTACAACGGTTTTGACAGTCTGCCGATACGAATTCGAAACCCCTCTAAATCGGCCATGACCTTAACTGCCCGCCGCATTTTACGATTTAGACTACGGATAATCTCGATACGTCTTTTATGTTCTTCATGCGAGCCATGAGAAAAATTCAGTCGTACGATGTCGAGTCCATATTGAATCATTTTCCTGAGTACGGTCTCAGAACTGCTGGCCGGGCCTAAAGTAGCTATGATTTTTGTTTTAACCATATTTTCCTCAACCTCTCATCTACATGTTTCGAACTTTGAAGGGGGAACAATCTGAATCCCCTTGGACATTATGCAGCAGATATTGAAGGCTTTCAATAATGAATACCTGGGGGATTTTAAAACGATTGTTGTGGGTATGCTCAATAATATCAAATTTATTATTCTTTGTCAATAGTAAAGGTGTGCGTAATGGTCATCTTCCCAATGATATATCCTTCCTAAAGCATATCAGGTTATCAGAAAATCAGTGGGAAGCAAAACAGTATATCAGGATATCAGGTCAAGAAGACTCATCGTTCCTGATACTCTGATTCACTGATATCCTGCCCACTGATATCCTGATCTTCTGATCTGCTTCAAATCAGTTTACCATCTTTTACACCGATAACCGATCACCGATTACCTGTCTCCCTTCCCCCCAAACACCCGGTGATCCCGAAAAGGATCGGAAACAACCGGGGTTTACCCCCTTTGCCATCGTTCACCGTTGACCGTTGACCGTTTACCTTTTTTTCACCGATTCACTACTCACCAATCACCATTTCATTCGTATTTTAGCGCTTCGACCCTCCATAGGCGGACTTACGTTTCATTCGTATTTTAGAGCCTCAGCCGGATTCTCCCTCGCTGCCCGAATCGTTTGAGAAAAGATGATGATGAAGCAGATGGCAAACATAAAAATGAATCCGACCAGGAAAACATTGAATCCCAATTTTATGCGATGGGCAAAGTTCTGTAAAAACAGGTTATTCACAAACCATGCTGCAGGGGTCGCTAAGACTGCTGCGGTCAACAACAAGGTGATAAAACGCTTTGAAATCGTCAATACAATCTCTGACTCTTTTGCCCCCAAAACTTTCCGAATGCCGATTTCTTTTGTCCTTGTTTCCATATCATAAATCACCATGCCCAGGAGACCTAAAAATGCAATCATCAATATGAAAAAGGTGACAAATCCGATCAATTTGATAATATTGTCACCACCGGAGGCAACCTCCTTGAGCTGGTCTTCAAAAAATTGGTACTGCATGGGATGATTTGGATCCAGTGTTTTCCATTTTTCATTGATAAAAGCCAGTGTACTCTCAAGGTCTTCATTTCTGATTCTAATATTTGCATATCTGAAATCCTGAGGACGCACCCTCAACGCCAACGGACTTATCGCATTCTCAGGCTGCTGACTGATAAAATCCTTCACGACACCGATGATCTCAAGATCAAAATCATCCTCAAAAATCAAACGTTGTCCGATAGCCTCAACCGGTGTTTTGTATCCGAAATACTGAACGGCCGTTTCATTGACAATCACGAATTTCTCATTGCCCAAGCTTGAATTCTCAGGAAACGGACGACCCGCCATGACCCGCAAACCCAGATTCTCGATGAAATGTTCATCCACCGGCAGCATGTTTATGTTCATCGCCTCAGACGGGTCGGTACCATGTACTTTCATCCTCCAACTGATACCCATTCCTGGTAAGAAAGCCGACGCCGAGACCACTGAAATACCGGTATGATGGGATATCTCCTGTTTGAATGTCACATAATTCACTTTCCCCAATTCGACATTGACAATATTTTCGGTTTGAAAACCCATGTCCAGATGCTTATGAAATTGATTTTGTTTGTAAAAAACCAGGGATGTAATAATGAACACAAACGACATAAAGAACTGAAAGACGATGAGCACTTTCCGCAAAGTGATTCTTGAGAATACGGTGACTTTGGAGATATCTTTGAGTACCGGAGCCGGTTTGAACTTCGACAAATACAATGCCGGAAAAACACCTGCAAGGATACCCAGGAAAAACGTAAAGAGGAGAAATGCAATAAATAAATCGAGACCCATATTTTCTAACTGCAGATAAGTTTGAAACTCGGGATTTAGGCTATAAAACCAGGGTTCAAAGAACGTAAGAATCATATACGCGAATAAGAGTGCGATTAAGGTCACAATGATCGATTCACCGATGAATTGTGTGAATAACTTAAACCGGTTTGCACCCACTACTTTTCGAATACCAACTTCCTTGGCCCGGGAAAGGGAGTTTGCAAGCGATAAATTGGTATAATTAAAACAGGCGATGAGCGTGATGATAAAAGCAATGGATGAAAAGACCACTGTCATGGCATGGGGTATTGGCATCGTTAATTGGTTGGACATGTTCCTCCCCGGGGAAATATCTGTCAACGCTTGCAATTTGAAATCGAACGTCATCTTGTGACTGGCATAATGTTTTTTCACGATATCTCCAAAGTATGCCTCAACGGATTGTGGAGATGCATCTTTACGGAGAAGCAGATAGACATATGTATCACTGACACCCCATCGATTCAACACTGGCCGTATCTTCTTCTCCTGCTCCAACCCGACCAACGTGGATGTTGAAGCAAGACAACCGAATTGAAAATGGGATTTCAATCCGGTGATCGCTTTCAGGACTCCTGTAATCCTAAATTCACCCAAGTCTTCAATATGAACCATTTCTCCAACCGGATTGAGATGACCGAACAGTCTCTCTGCCGTTGCTTGTGTCAAAACAACAGAATTGGGTTCAACAAGGGCCTTTGAAGGATTACCGAATTCGAGTTCGTAACTGAAGACCTGAAAAAATGTATTATCAGCATAATATCCATTGATCTGCAATCTCTTTTTATTGTATGCAGCCTCCCCGCCAAAACGGTTTTTAATTCTGACTGCAGACTCGACCTCCGGAATTTGAATGAGTTCTTCTGCCAGGGGCATGGGTGCTGCTGCCAATTCACTAAAATCAAGATTATTTTCTGCGACCAGACTGTTGACCCTGTAAATCCGATCCTTATGCTCATGCCATCGATCACTGCTGTAAATGGATATAATCATTTTTATTACGAGAAGACAGATAGCCAGGCTGATCGCCAGACCCATGATATTAATCAAGGAAAATACCCTGTGTTTGAATATCCTTCTCAGAGCAATCTTTAAATAGTTCTTCAACATGGCCCCACTCCAAAATAGTTTTCCTATAATCAAAGGTTTAATCGAAATGAATAGATGAGCCCAATACCAAATGAAAGCGGGAATCCTCCCGTGGTCTTCAGAGATCCCATGAAACATTTCTTCAAAATCCCCCACCGATGTATCTCCATTACGGTCAGGAAAGAGACGCCTCAGAATCCACTCAGCCAACCTTGGTGGCTTTTTAGGCTTCGTTAGTTTCATCACCCTTTTTTCTATAATTCCTTTTTTGAAAATCGATTATCTGTCTAACTGGTTCCTGTTTTACCGTTTACCGTTTACCGTCACTGTTTACCGTTTACTGTTTACCGTTCACTGTTTACCACTCCGTTTACTGTTCACTGATTACCGTTCACTTTTCTTTAACCGTTTCATCTTGCCTCACCCATGGATAGTTTCTTAATTCCGGCCCATGCGGCATCCTGCACTTTTTTTATTTCTTCCAGAGCTTCCAGGCCATCCTTCGTGGATTTATAGATCCGTTTGCTCCTCCCCCCCCTTTCCGGGGTGGGATCTGCCAGGTAAGACTCCAGGAGTCCTCTTTTGGCCAAACGGTCCAGGGGCATGTATACGGCACCAAAGGACCAAAATTTGCCAGTGACTTCCATGAGTTGATTTCGGATCTGAACGCTGTAAGCATCCTTTTGTAGTCGCCATACGGCCAATAAAATGAGCTCTTCTGCGCGGCTGATGAGTTTCATATTCTCCTCTCAAAATATTTTTCTAAAATAGTGGAACATATCATAGTACGGCAAATTAAATTATTTGTTTCAAAAAATTAGAAAAACAGAGTCATCATTCTTTCAAATTGAAAACTTCATTTTTTGATTGTACTCTGGCTTCGTGTTCATAAAAAAATCCTCAATCTTATTGACAATCATCGTATGAGTTCTTATATTCTATTGTACAATTTTGTAATGTCGATCTACGTAATTCAATTGAATTATCTGAGAAACTTCAAACTCTCCTAAACTTGGAGATCCCATGAAAAACATTTACTCCTGGAATGTTAACGGCATCCGTGCCGGAGTGAAAAAGGGCTTCCTCGACTGGATAGCCGACACCGCTCCCGATATGTTAGCCATACAGGAAACCAAGGCACAGCCGGAACAACTTGGTGAAGAATTGTTGAACATGAACGGTTATAGAAGCTACTGGTTTTCTGCTGAGCGGAAAGGCTACAGTGGTGTGGCACTCTTCAGCAAAGATGAACCGCTAAGTGTGGAACCTTTGGGAGTGGAAGAATTCGATGTGGAAGGTCGCACCTTGATCGCCAACTATCCGGCCTTTCTACTCATCAATTGCTATTTTCCCAACAGTCGGGATGCCGGAAGCCGCCTCGACTATAAACTGGACTTCTGCAATGCCATTCTGGACAAGTGCAACAGCCTGATTTCCCAGGGTAAACAGATCGTGCTATGTGGTGACTACAATATTGCCCATACGGCCATCGACCTGAAAAATCCCAAAACCAATGAAAAAAACGCCGGTTATTTACCCGAAGAACGGGAATGGATGAGCACCTTTCTCTCAGCAGGTTACACCGACACCTTTCGAAAATTTCACCCCGATGAATCCGGCCACTATACATGGTGGTCGTATCGCTTCCAGGCACGTGTCAAGGATATTGGCTGGAGAATCGATTACCACTGCGTCAACAACAGCTTTGCCGATGCCGTGACCGATGCCCGAATCCACAAAACTGTCATGGGATCGGACCACTGTCCCATAAGTGTTACGATCGATGTGTAGGCCGTGAGAAAAATTAGAACTGTTCCTGATCCTTCTTCCACTCAATCCTGTCGTTGATATGAGCCAATCGAATTAGGAGCACTTCCAGTTTCTCATAATACGCTTGTTCAGTGTATTGAGTTTTCTGTGTCTTCAGTTTGGCAATCTCCAGCTCCACCTGTTCTTTTTCCCAAACGAGTCTTGTAAATACACTATCCTGCTTTGCAGTTCCATCGGATGTGACGATCTGATATTGACGTTTTAGATAGGTTATACCGGCCAAAGCACCCTCGCCATTTTCTGCCAATTCGGACTCACGAAAGGCACGTTGATCCCCTGTATCTTCCAGCATGGCAAATTCGGTGGCAAGATGGTTGTTGTCTGAATAGAATCGGCCCGTTTTCTGTGAGGCATACCTGAAAACTTCCAACACGGAAAGATTTCCATTCTTATCTAAATCGGCACCCGGATCGGTGAGCGCTTCTACAAAATACTCGGGGAAAACCGTGATATTTCGTTGCGTGGGTCGATTGGTGGATGTGATGACGACTCGACTCAATCCGGAGATGGCTTTGATGAAGGGAAAACTGGAACTGGCAGTGTTGATGAAAACGATCCGGTTTGCCCGTATTGGATCGACCCATTCAGCATAATCATCCTCATTCAAATCACGTCTGGGGATATTCAGCTTGGCA
>CAZYTI010000153.1:0-8085 GCA_964650065.1 uncultured bacterium | reverse complement strand
CTTCAGGTTATTCTTTTTCATTATAGATTCGAGTGTATCAATCGGCCCGCCGACGTCAAACAGTGCGGCTTCTTTACTTTTAACATCGAATAACAAATAGCTATTTGTTTGAGTGGGTCCGGTCACCTGGTGATGTACGACAAAATTATTGGAATCCGAACAATGAATGACCATTAGGAGAAATACGAGTAGGTAAAATGGTATTCGTCTTTTTAACATAGACTTCTCCCTGTTCTTTATTTTCTGGTTTAATGTGATGGTCAATTATGCGGCAATCCGGTCACTGTCCAAACGGAACGTTGAATAAGACACTAAATCCAACATCAAGACTTGTCACCAGACTGTAATTAATTACCCACTCAGGGTGTGGTGCGCCTGAAGCTCTCAGCAATATCGCCGATGTATTAACATTATCATTGGTTATCTACCAATTTATTGAACCCAATCAAATTCATTTTAACTCCAACATGTATGAATAAAACGAATCTGAGCCTACGTCTGCAAACTGATGTTACGGGATCTTAGCGTCTTCTTTGATATAAAAGAGTCCTATCCCAATAAAGAATAACGGAGCTAATACTATTCCACCCATACCTGCTGCAATATCGATGAGTATACCGATACGTGTCAAGATACCTATTAAAACAAATTGAAGCAAAATACCAGCGAGTATGCCAATGATTGAAATAGTTCTTGACCAAATTTTTGTGCCTAATGTATGATAACTTAAAATGAATAAATAAAAGCCCAACAAGTTGAATCCGATACCATAAGCATCTAAACGGTCAAGGCCTTGTATAAGTATAATATCTTTTATGAAAGCATCAGAGGTAACAAATTTTTCGGCCAAATGAATCGCTTGATAGTGCATTCTGGCAAAATCATATGCAGTAACAGATAGACCAATGATCGCTAATATAGCCGTGAATTGATAAAATGCAGAAAACTTTAAATGATTAGTTACACCATATATGACACCAATATTGAGAATAGATGCAATAACAAAAGCCCAATAATGAACATGAAATGCTGTGGCATTCTTTGTAAGTGATATGAAGAATTCTGAAGTGACGCCACTGGAAAAGTGAAGTTGGGCAGAAGGCATGAGGAAGTGGGTCATGCCAACGATAATATAAAACGCAGCACAAAGTAAAGCAGCGAAACCAATGTTTTTATTGTTCGTCATTCTAATTTACCTCCTTTTACCGAATCAGCACCAGTTTACCCCTATCCCGATATGATCCTGCTTCCATGAGATACAGATAAATACCTGATGAGACCGGATTCCCTGATGCATCCCTTCCATGCCACATGACACGATGATGGCCTGGTTCATGGTGCATGTTTACCAGCTCCTCTACTATTTGACCGGCAAGATTGTAAATAACGATCTTGACATGTGTCTTTTGTGGAACATCGTATTCAATGGTCGTGTATGGATTGAAGGGATTCGGGAAATTATGAAATAATTGAAACTTTAAGGGTGCCTGGACTTTATCCACGGCTACATCGGTTGCCGGATAAATCATCATAACATAATCTTCAACCTCTCCGTCGATTGCATACCCTTTGAACCATAGACCCGGTTTAGTGGAGAACCGGAAACGCGCCAACCGCCTACCGGGCTCGAAACCTTCATCAAGTACCGATGCTTCAACCATGTTTTCACCTGGAAATAGCTCGCTGTTCTGAATAATGTGATCACTCGGTTCATACCAACTGCCGTCCTGATCCATATCCAACCAGCCGTTTAAGAATCCATTTGTAGATGCAGTTACAAGAAACTGGGGTTGTGCACCAATGGACAATGGATCAGCAATCTCAACTCCATCCTCATCGTCCTGGCCGTCGTCATCGTCTCCATGTGCATCCAAGTGGGCCTGGCCGTCATTATCCATATCGATCTGTTCCCCCAGAAATACATCAGGATTCAACAGATGATGGGGGCCGTTCTTCGATAAGGTCGTTCCATATGCAATATCCGGAGCATCCCCGAAATCGTAATTGCTTTCGTATTCATCTGTTCCGAGTTTAAACGCGAGATCCCAGAATTCGGCAATAGGCCCACCCTCCCCGAAGAGTGCCCCGGGATGGGGTTCGAGAGGTTGTCGGATACGAATCGCATCATCGTTAAAGTAACGCTCTCTTGTCAACCAGCCCCATTGCCAGGTGTCGGGGATCTCATCGTAAACAGCCCCGATGCTGAGCCAGTAAACCGTTGAATCGTTTTCCTGATGGAACCAGGCGTCTTGAGGGATGTTGAACGTATACTGAAAACAGGAGAGTGGCTTTGCCATGGACTCGGGCATGAAATGGCTTTTCATAATGGATTCCTGTATCTGGCTTCGCTCCACAAACCATTCCCGGATCAATTCACCGGGATGACTGATATCTCTGTCCATCCCCTTGGGCACATCGGTCCAGATACCGATGTGAAACAAATTCGGCGCATTATCCGGTGGGAACAGGGAATCCCAATCTGCATAAGATCCCCACCACCGAATGTCGGTGACAGGTGCCGGATCGTGGCAGAACCAATTGTCCGCCAGGTATGAATCCGAATAGATGGAGGTTTCCTGCCATCCCCAGTAACTGGTCGTATCCTCACTCATGGGATCAAATAATGGCGGCTGGTTCCATTTGACCGCGCCTTCTCCTGCATCAGGATCGGTTTGGTGGTTGCCAAACAGAACCGGCGGGTTTAATACGTTCGCATTCACGTTTATGGTTTGCGTACCCGGTCCGCCTGGATAAGTCTGCATCCACCCGGATTTCAGCTTTTCACCCACCATATATTGACCGGTGTTCAATCCGTAAAATGTAAACTGTCCATTGGCGTCGGTTTGATCATATTGATCTCCTGCATCTTCAATACCATTCTGATTGGCATCCAGCCAAATGGTCCAATTGGCCAGAGGCGGTTCTGTTGTATCCCATTTTCCGTTACCATTTATATCGTTCCATTTAGCACCGTATACGATAGCACCGGGCGGAATAGGATCACCTTCTGCTTTGATTTCAACCTGATGATCTTCCACCTCACCGGGACCCGCTGATCCTGTGGGTGAGATATTGACATTCGTTCCTTCATAAATCCGAAACCGTGCATATGTCGTACCCGTCATAGCAGTGGTCGGTATGGTAAAAGGACATCCCCATGTTGAGCAGAACCAATTCGGAGGGAACGCGTGGGGATCCGACCAGACACCTACCCTTTCTCCTGGATCACTAAAGCTACCATTTTGGTTATAATCTACCCAGAAAGCAATCGTTATCACTCCGGAATTCCCTGTAACCGCTGAAAATTTCATAAGAGTAAATTGTCCTCTCACCAAATCAGCATGAGTTAGGCCATCTTCATCATCATTCCCATCCTGATCATCGCCCCTGGCTTGAGGGTCATTTTGCTGTGACGATTCCGCGTCAGGTGCATCACCCAATCCGCCGAACCAGGGTCCGCCTAATTCGTGACTGGCATCAGGATAGCCTGTGGGAGCATCCCCAAAATCATATCCCCCGTCATCGGTTTTTTCATTTTTAAATGTTATAATGATATTTTCACCCGGATCAAAATCCATGGTCACCGATCCATTGGGCAAATCGATGGTGGAACCATTGTCTGTATCTCCGGTGATCGTGATGTCCTTTAATGTCCAGCCCAACATGGTGGCTTCGCCAATATCGATCACCTGAGACGGATTAAGCAGGGTATATTGGGTGTTGGAGGGATCCGATAAGGGAAAACAGAATAGATTAAAAAATCCTGAACTCAATCTGGCACAAAACCAAAAAACTGAGTCATCTTTGGGTGTCGCTTGTTTAACCACGGTAATGGATCCATCCTCGGCTTCTTTGATGACAATTGCGTAATCCTCCACTTCACCATCGGGGGCTTCGCCTGTATAGCTTAGATCACGAACCGAACTAAAGCGGAAACGCGCAAATGTGAGTCCCATACCCGCATTGGCCGGAACCGTGATGGTAAACGTATTGGTTCCTGCCACCACAGGTTGAGCGGCAATGATATGTTCACCCGCATCTCCCCAATCCCCATTGAGATTAAAATCAAGCCAGGCATTCACCACACCCTGACCGGAAGCAACCACTGTGATCGGAATGGTCTGTCCCGGCGCAATAAATGGGGACATGGTCACACCATCCTCGTCATTCGAACCATCCTGATCATCACCATCTGCGACTGTCGAAGTGAGTCCATTGGGTTCGCTGTCAATGGTTGAACCCAGGTATAAAGTTTGATCGATCAGATGCCGGGCGCCATTACTTGCAAGAATTGTGGGATAGGTTGGATCGGGAGCATCCCCAAAATCATATCCCCCTGTATCATCCAATATGTACATGCCGGCATCAATGGATTTATTGAATTCACCGGACATTACGGTAATAAAATTTGTTTGTCCCATTGCATTAGCATCGCTGTCTATGGTTGGATCGCCCCCCTGATGTTGTGGAGAAAACGAGTATCCTCTGCGCAGATGAAACACAAGATAATATTGTCCGGGAGGAAGATTATATATCCCATACTCTCCTGACAGATCAGTACTTGTACCCATCCATGGAAATCCACCTATATCCCACGGTTCAACCCACACATTTGGGATACCCGGTTCCCCAGGATCCTGCAAGCCATTTCGATTTAAATCATGCCAGACCAGATCACCCATTGCAGCGGGAGTATCCCCTTCCCTCGCAATGGTCACTTGATAATCCTCCACCTCACCGACGCCCCCGTCTCCCCAGGGGTAAGCGACGAACTGATCGCCCGGATCATAATCTAACTGGTACATACGGAAACGCGCGAATGTGGTCCCGATTATTGCATTGGGAATGATCACATTAAAACATTCCTGCACAACTGAGTGAGGTGGAAGATGTACGCGACGCGGTGTTGCGACCCGGTCTCCAACGAGACCCCACACACCATCCTGATTATAATCGATCCAGCCGGCAATCCACACTTCCCTGGGATTTGAATCTTTGTTTTGTAATAGCAAACAAATCTGAACCGGACTCCCGGGCATCATATGGCCTATAATCGTCAAACCATTTTCATCTGGCAGACCATTGTGGTCGTCGCCGAGGGCAGAGGGACTCGGCTGACCGTCCGGTTCAGCATCGATGCCTGTCCCCATGAAACACAGCGTATCAATGGTGTGTGAAGCGCCGTTATTGCTGCGCAATGTACTGTAAGAATCAGGAGCATCACCGAAATCCTCTATGCCAATTTTCTCATTGATAAAATAAACGGTAATCTCCTCGCCGACATCATAATCGATATACACACTGTCCTGGGTATTCACAATTTCCGACTGGCCGTCCATATCACCAATCACCTGGATGGATACACTGCGCCAGCCATTGGGCACGGTTTCATAGAATAAATAGGTACCGGTACCCATACCTTGAAATGTCATGTTGTTAGAACTCGGATCCTGCAGTGTAAAACCTGTAATAAAGGGAATATTATGGCCGAAGGAGAAGGAAGTATCATCTTTGGGGATGGCCTCTTTGATAATGGTGATGGATCCGCCGGGCCCGATCCCAACTTCATAATCTTCAACCTCACCATAGGGCACACCCCACGCCGGAACAGGGCCGGCATCATATAGGACGGCGCGGGCAAAAGTCACTCCATGAACGGCATTGGCCGGTACCGAGTAGGTATAATTGTAAGTGCCTGTCGCTGTAATTTGTTCTTCCACAACTTTTTCCGAGATGAGATCCCATTGACCGTCGATATTGTGATCCAGATACAATCGAAAAACCATTTCGGCAATATTCGCCGCACCGATGGTAACACTCACCGTGGCAGATTGTCCCGGTGTAATGGCACTTGTAAATATCACACCATCTTCATCATCACTACCGTCCTCATCATCTCCTAAAGCATTCCCATGGGGCTGGGGGCCGTGATCCGCATCCACAATGCTGCCTAAAAAGAGGTTGTTTGTGAGTGTATAAGATTCTGTCTGGTCGTACGATGGAGGGGCATCGCCAAAATCATATTCATGATCATCAGACGCCTGGTAATTCCCGAAATCTTGGGTAACCGTCTGATCCTGCACAATGGTTACGGAATATTCCACCTGAGTAGACGCCGTCCATCCAGCCTGCTCCTCCTCACGTAAATCATATGTGCCCGGTGCTGCACTAATGCTGTATCCGCTAACGACACTGTAATCGTAAGGTTCCCCAGGATCGTATTGATCATTTTGATTTTTATCGAGATAGAAACGCCAGTTACTCATCCCGTATTCACCACTGTCTTTGACACCATTCTTATTTGTATCATTAAATTTTGTGCCCTGAACAGTACCGGTCTGAGATTGAGCCGCATCAATATCTACATACGCAACACCCGTATCCGACGCCCCATCGGGATCTGTGACTTTTAATTTCACATTGCCGGTATAGGTGGAATTCCATGTATGAGTGGGTTGAGCGCCGGTGGCATCATCGTATTGACCATCCATATCCAGATCCCATGCATAGGTTAAGGCATCCCCGTCAGGATCATAACTTCCTGTACCATCCAGTTGAATGGATTGGCCTACCAGGCCGGTATACGGTCCATTGGCATCGGCAACCGGGGGATTGTTGGGTGATGCCGTAGGTTTATCCCAAAATTTATTCCCGGTTTTGGTTTGATCGGATAAGGGTTGGCTGGCTGTACTGTATTGGATTCGGTTACTGTTGATGACAGAGCCACCGACAGAAGTCGCGGCAACAGACTGATATCCTGAGGGATCACTTTCCACAATCGTATAATACTCATAGCCGGAAGTGGCCAACAGTTGATACCACCCCGATCCGTTCGTTGAGGTACTGCTGATTTGTGATCCCAAAACACCAGCATTGCCCGATCCATACAATGTAACGGTAACACCGGAAATGGGCGTGCTTTCATCCCCTTGATTGCCGTTATAGACGCGGCCTGATAAATAATCCTGGGCCAGGACAGGAATAAAAAGTACCAGTGCAATTAAACATCCGGCACTTATCTTTCGAAGCAAGAACTTGGAATCCATAACGGACCTCCCTGGTTATTGTTATTAGAACGATACTATGCGTAGCTCAATTGAACCACTGCTTTTTGGTCAGGTGGACACTTTATTATGCACCTTATTTATAAACTCCTGGTTCGTGGTTATCTGGATTCCTCAGCACTCAAGCGCTGGATAAAGGATGTCAGATCACTTTCTGCAAAATAAAATCTGCAGGTTAAAGTCTTTGATTCTCCAGGTTCAATAACGCCAAAATTTTAAAAACGATACGTATCGGCCAAATGCTGTGCATAATGGTATTATGCAGCAGTCTATGTTTTCGTTGCTATATTTTGCCCAAATTCATATGAACGATTAATGCTTTCTTCGTCAGGATTCCAGAGTGCTTTTATTCCTTCATCTATGATTTCAAAACCGGACTGTTGGAGTTGATCGGTTAATATTTTTACCGATTCGCCGCTCCAACCATAACAACCAAATGCAGCCGCTTTTTTACCTTTGAAACCCAATCCCTTTAGTTCTTCAATCAGGCCTGCTATTGAAGTTAAAATACCCCGATTAATGGTAGGGGAACCCATTAAAACAGTCTTTGATTTAAAAACATCTGTTATAATATCATTTTTGTCGGTTTTGGCTGTGTTATGAACCTTTATGTTCACAGCGCTGTCTTGCTGATGAATCCCTTTTGCGATCGCCTCTGCCATTCTCCGCGTACCATCCCACATCGTATCATATATAATTGTAATCAGGTTTTCTTGATATGCGTTTGACCATTCGAGGTATTTTTCAACGATTTGTGTTGGCTTGTCCCTCCAGATAACGCCATGACTGGTAGCGATAATATCAATAGGCAATTCCAGACTCAACACTTCTTTAATTTTTTTGTCCACAAATGAGCTGAATGGTGTCAATATATTTGCATAGTATTTGATACATTCATCGAATAGCTCATTTTGGTCCACCAAATCATTAAACATGTGTTCGCTTGCGTAGTGTTGACCAAAAGCGTCGTTGCTGAAAAGCACATTATCATCTGTTAAATAGCATGCCATGCTATCAGGCC
>CAZYTI010000152.1:0-8090 GCA_964650065.1 uncultured bacterium | reverse complement strand
ATTTTCATTCAAACATAATTTAATAAAATCTGGATTTTTTGCTCTAATTTTTCTTTTTGGTGCAATGGGTGAGGTCCTCATCGAAGCGAACTTACAGCGACGAATTCCATCGCATCAACGAGCGACTATTCTATCCATCAATTCAATGCTCCTCAATTTGTCAGCCATATTTCTGACGGTGGGTTTTGGAATTTTATCAAAAATGGGAGATCTCAGATGGGGCTTTTATGCTTTTGCTATTTTAATACTGCTGTTTTCGATCCTATCGATGATTTTTAAACAGGGAGTACCGAGCTATGTTAAGGAATGAGGGAGATGCCTTGAGACGAGTCATCGTTTGCTCGCCCAGGGAAGAATATTTCAGAGTATCAAATTTAAGTACTCAAAACATGAATGAAATCGCCGATCCGGAAAAGACACAAGAACAATATCGACAATTGAAAAACATTATTGAGGCATCTGGATCTGAAGTCATCGATATGGATGAATTGCCGGGTCATCCCAATTCGGTATTTACGCGGGATGTTGCTTTATCGACGCCAAAAGGATATATCCAGCTTAGAATGGGATTGGAGGCTCGGAGAGGTGAAGATGCATGGATGGCCGGTATATTGGCATCGTTGGGTGAACCTCGCGTGGGTCAGATCGAGCCACCTGGAACGGTTGAAGGCGGAGATGTCATTTTGGCTGGTAGGGTTGCATTTGTCGGGCGATCCAGTCGAACGAATGATGAAGGGATCAGACAATTGACGGATTTCCTCAATACGATGGAATATGAAATGCGTGTGGTATCGGTAAGAAGCACCTTCCTTCACATTGGAGGCCTGATGAGTGCTATTGGCCCCAACCGTATTCTTCATTGTCAGGGTGCATTTCCGGATCAATTTTTTGATGGTTTCGATACTATCGAGATCCCGGGGAGGGGACCATCCCATGGGAATGTTATCTGTCTGAAGGAGAACGAAGTCATCGCCAATTCTGCTGAGAACAGGGTCGGTATTGAAATTTTGAAAGAACATGGTGTCAAGGTCCACGCGATCGATCTGTCCGAGTTCCGAAAAGGAGCGGGAGGTCCCACGTGTTTAATATTGCCCGTGGAACGTGGATAAAATTCCTTTGCATATTAGAGTTTGTTTTGTTATTATGCTGTCCCGTGTGGTTAATTGATGACAATACTTAGCACATTGGAGTGACAGACGTTTTACGATTTATGAAGTTACATTGTGGGGATTAGCAGGGTTGAATTGCCACGAGATTTATCTCGTGGCAACTCAGAATGATTATGTAAAGAAGAAATTAAATCGCTTGCCTATTAATGAAAGCAGAATTATGATAAAAAATAGGGGACGCTATTATGAATCGTAATTTTTTTTATGGTTGGAGCATTCTGACAGGTCTCCTTTTTCTCTCTTGTGGATCCAAGGAAATGAAACAAAATCTGGTTCAGCCGGACAAATGGTGGTCGGTTCATCCCAGACCCGTTTATGCAGAGTTGGAAAAAGTGGGCACTTTTCAGGAATGGTTTGACGTGTATAAACTCACGGAAGGGACGTATGCCATCTATGAGCCCAATCAGTTTGAAGAGGCCATATGTTTTCTGGTTCTGGGAGAAGAAAGGGCCATCCTCATCGATACAGGGACGGGGATTGGAAATCTCAAAGAAGTGGTTGATGAATTAACTAAACTTCCGGTAACGGTCGTACTCACACATGAACATTACGATCATGTGGCAGCAGCATATCGGTGGAATGAGATTGTCATGTACGACAATGCGGATGCCCTTGAAGTCCTGAAGGCGGGTCGTGATAATGCGTCGCTGCAGAATTATCTTAAGGCGGATTATCTCTGGAAACCATTACCCGAAGGATTCGATCCTGATTCCTGGATCATTCCCTCGATGGAACCGACCTCATTGGTCAAAGAGGGGGATACCATCGATATAGGCGGACGGACATTAGAGGTGATCTATACACCCGGACATTCACCGGGACAGATGTGTATCCTGGATAAAAAGCACAGGCTCTTATTCACCGGGGATCACTTTTTTCCGGGTCCGCTATACGCATATGGGTCGGATGTAAATATTGATGACTATATTGCTTCTACTGCAAAACTGGTGAAACGCTTAGGTGAATTTGATTATCTCTGCTCGGGGCATAATGATCCCTGGGTTAAAAGTGAAGTTATCGTCCGTGTCAGCAATGCATTTGAGACCATATTGAACGGCAAGGGCAAATTTGACGAAAATGAAGGCCTGCGGCGGTACTATTTTGATGGATTCGATGTGCTTGTTCGCACGGAGCAAATCTTACGATAATGGCAGGATTCTTGTTTCTTGTTACTTGTCACTGGTTACTGGCATTATGAATAGTATTTTCCAGTAGCCAGCAACCAGCAGCCAGTAACATGGTGAAATTACCACAAAATCAATCGGCTTAAGAATTTGAGCAGGGGAGGCCAGCCATGTGGTTCAACAGAATGGAATTAGAGGATTGGTTCGATACTTATCAATATGAGGTAGAATATGATGTCGGGGAGAGTGCGGTTAAGTATCTTACCCTGGATGATTTGAATATCGACCTGGGTCACTTGCCTCTGAGATATGGTCACCATCGGGGCAGACCGGACCTCAGGGGTGTTATCGCTGAGCAGTATGAGGGGCTCTCGGCAGAGCAGATTATTGTAACGACAGGGGCCAGCGAGGCCAATTTTTGTGCAGTCGCCGCCCTGGTCAAGCCCAAAGATCATGTGATCATTCATCACCCCAACTACCCGTCCCTCTATGAAGTTCCCCGGTCTCTGGGATGTACGGTCGATTTCATTCGTTTGACTTATGAGAATCGTTTTGAATTGGATGTGAATGAATTGAAAAAGCTCCTTACTCCCAAGACCAAGCTGATCAGCTTAACCTATCCCAATAATCCCACAGGTGCAATGATTTCGGAAGAAACGCTTCATAAAGTAATCAGCCTGGCGGAATCTCGGAAAATCTTTTTACTCTTTGACGAAACCTACCGGGAATTGGCTTACGGGAAACCTCTTTCCTGGGCAGCATCGTTGAGTAAGAATGTGATCAGTATTTCGAGTATGTCCAAGAGTTATGGACTTCCGGGTATCCGGACGGGCTGGTTGGCTTGTGAATCTCAACAGATAACAGATGCGGTTCTCGCCATCAGAGAGCAATTGACGATTACGAATGGTGCGATCAGTGAAGAAATCGCCTTTTGGGTCCTCCAGGAAAAGGATAAATATTTGAAGAAAGCCAGAGATCATGTCCAGAAAAATTTTCATATTGTTGGTGATTGGATGAAAGAGCAGAACGATTTAGAGTGGATATCTCCGGAGGCGGGTGTCGTGGCTCTACCGAGAGTCCGGAACGAGTTAATTCCTGATCCGGAGAAGCTCTATCGGTCCCTGGCCGAAAAACACAAAACATTTGTTATCCCCGGACGCTGTTTCGAGCTGGACAACCATTGTTTCCGGTTAGGATACGGCGGCACGACAGATGAATTGAGAATTGGACTGCAAAATATCGACAAGGCACTGAAAGATGTCGGTTAGAAAAGGCTGATTAAAGTTAAGGGATTTGGAAACGGAATCTGAAAAACCAAGACGTCGGAGACAGATATGAAGAGACAATGGAAGGGGCGATCTTTCGTGACTCTGAAGGGTTTAATGTTACTCTCATTATTCGTTTCGGGAATAAGTTATTCGCAAAATATTCGAGCAAAGAAAATTCAAAGTACGATAACCGTTAACGGCATGTTGGACGAAGATGCCTGGAAAGACGCTGAAATTCTCACCGATTTTATTCAGTTTGAGCCGGTGTATAATGAACCTTCGTCGTATAGGAGCATTGTCAAAGTCCTCTATGATGAAAAAAAGATATACATAGGATTTGATTGCAAAGATCCCGAACCGGATAAGATTACTGCCAAGACAACAAAAAGGGATGGCGAAGTCACAGATGACGACTGGATTGGCATCATCCTCGACACCTTTGATGACAATACAAACGGATATCTTTTTCTGGTCAATCCTCTGGGAACGCAGAGGGATGGAAAGATTGCAGACAATGGACGTACAATGGATTTTAACTGGGATGAAAGTTGGCAATCGGTGTGCCATATCAATCCGGACGGCTGGTCTGCAGAGGTGGCCATTCCTTTTAAAGTGCTGAGGTACGACGCAAAAAATACACAATGGGGGTTTGGCGCCGGTCGTGGAATCGCCCGCAATTTGGAGTCGAGTTTTAGTGTGAGAGATCTGATTACGACGACCCGTGTATCGCAGGTTGGCTCGATCACAGAGTTACACATACAAGACCTATCACTTAAAAAATATACAATCATTCCTTACGGTCAAGCCCAATTTCAGGAAGGAGAGAAGCCGGATGGACAGGTGGGCGTCGATTTCAGGTACAGTATTTCGAGCAACATGGGTGTCGAGGCAACGGTCAATCCTGATTTTGCGACCATTGAAGGAGACGTGGAACAGGTCAACCTGACTCGGTTTGAATTGAGCTATCCAGAAAAAAGACCCTTTTTCCTCGAGGGTGCAGAAAATTATTCTACAAGAATCAAACAGTTCTATTCAAGACGAATCGGTGAAATCCCGTGGGGAATGAAATTAAATGGAAAGATAAAAAATTGGAAAATGAATGCCCTGGCAACTCAGTCTTATCCTTCCACAACCGGGGCAAGCGCCGATCCCGGGAAGAAGGCATTTTATTCAGTATTCCGGGTAAATCGAGAACTCAGGAACGGCTCGAATGTGGGCATTATCGGGGCCAACCGATATTATTCAAAGAAGAACAGCGGTTCGGTGGGATTGGTTTCAACCTTGTTCTTTTCGGATGTATTGGGGATGACTTCCCAGGTCATCAAGAGTTATGGTGAAGCCGATGATGGGACCTGGACATACTTTATCCGGCCTGCGTATGATTCTCAATTTTCCCATTTTCATGTCCGGTATTCCCACTATGGGGTGGGCGTGAGGGAAAACATGAATGCCACAGGTTTCATGCGGGATGACGATCGCAGGGAGTTCGATACGAACATCAGAAGAATTTTTTGGATAAATAAATACGGCATTGAATCGATAAGGCCATCGATCAATTACAACCAGTACTGGAGCCAGAAAGGCGTACTCCGAAGTTGGGACGATTCAAACAGTCTGGAAGTGGTTTTTTTAAAAAAATGGGAGTACAGCCTCGAATGGGAAGAGGAATTTAAAAGATACGAAAGAGATTACAGGAATCGTCTGGTTACCAACGAACTGGATTACGATAATAAGAAAGGATTTGCCGTTTCATTTAGCTACGGATTTGGTAAAAACTACGATCGTGATCTGGAACAAATTAGTGGGGGTGTCGATATAAAGCTCCTTGAAGGATGGAATTTCGAATATGAATTTACAAAGCACTGGTTTCGTCCGGCGAAGCTGGATGATAACAGCTGGATACACTACATCAGAACGAGTTATTACTTGAATACGGACCTCTATTTTAAAATATTTTATCAGACAAAATATCGATACTACGGAGATTTTACACATCCCGATTTCGATCTTTTAAGGAAGACTATACAAGTACTTTTCGTATGGAGATTTTTCCCGCCGTTCGGATCCATTCAACTGGCTTACCAGGACGGGACCACGAGGCACACAGAGACGACGGATCCGGGCAAGACTTTTTTTACGAAATTGTCCTGGATTTTTTAGGTGAAATGAAGCGGGGTAATCATAGAGTATCTTTAAATGTTGCTGGCAACTGGTTTCTGGCTACTGGTTTGAGGATTTATAGTCGGTTACCAGAAACTAGCAACCAGTAACCAGTAACATGCAGAGGAATGATGAAATGGTCTTGTTTTGACTTATGGGTACCGTAAACAATACATATCCTGTACACGTTATTGCCGATGATCGTGAAGTGAGGAGTGGCGTTATTGATGCATTTCAATCCATGGAAAACGTTGAGGTTGAGATTCATCATCTCTCTGTGGGAGATTATGAAATCGATCACCGACTACTGTTTGAAAGAAAAACCTTGCTCGATTTGGTCGCAGCAATAAAAGATGGGCGATTGTTTCGGCAAGCTTATCATCTTGCATCTTCACCCATGCAGGGTGCGGTGATATTGGAGGGCACTTCGTCAGATTTGAGATCAAGTGGAATGCGCCGTGAGGCTATCCAGGGGGCCTTGATTACAATCAGCCTGCGTTTTGGGATACCCATATTACGGTCCAAAGAGCCCAGAGAGAGTGCTCGACTCATGTTATATGCTGCAAATCAGATTCGGACTGAAGGGAAAGATCCTCAATTAAGGAAAGGAAAGCGTCCCAAAGGGAAACAGAAACGGCAACTCTACTTGTTACAGGGGTTGCCCGGTATTGGGCCGAAAAAAGCGCAGCAATTAGTGAATCATTTTGGAACTGTGGAAGCCGTTGTAACTGCTGAACCAGAAGAACTCATGACAGTATTTGGAATCGGCAATCGTACGGCGAAAGACATTTATCATACGGTAAGGGAGAAGAATGCTCGCTATATTTTATAAAGTCAGGATGGTTAGCATTTTCTTTTAGTTTGTAATTATTGTAAAAGGAACTTATATTTAGGCTTGCTGTTGGACAATAATAAATACAAAAAAGGGTTACAATGAAACATGGTTTTCGGCTGACTGCGCTCATCGTACTCGTCTGGTCGACAGTACTTTCTGCATCCGTACATGAAACGCTTCCCATTTGGCACTGGGCTTATAATTACATTGATGAACTGCAATTACGTGGATATTTTCATGAATTATATGCATCAAACCGTCCTTACACAAGAGGAGAAGTGGCCAGATCGTTAATAAGCATTGAAGAGCAATTGAAAAGTAAACTCGTTCTCTCATCTACAAATCTCAAATTTATACGTCTGTTGAAGAAAGAGTTTCGAGTTGAGATAGCTGAGTTGTCCAATGAAGTATTGGAAGTAGAGGAATTGAAACTGGGTGGTCGAATCCGGGCAGATATAAATAACCCTGCAGATAGAAAAACAAAATATAAAGGAATTTACCGGAGTAAAATAAGTGTTCCTTTAGGCAGGCATGTTACGGTTTACAATGGGTTCAATTTCGATCAGTACACTGTGGATGATTCAACTTTCACAGGTAAAACATGGAATCCTGGCTTTACAGAGTTTGTAATGTATACGGAGCAGGCCTATATTACGATTGATTTAGGACGTTTCCGAATTAAATGTGGAAGGGATTTCCTTCGCTGGGGTACTGGATATAGCGGTACACTTCTTTTTTCAGAAATGACCCGAACGAGGACCTTGGATCAATTGATGTTTTCCGCTCGGAAAGGCCCCTTCCTTTTTTCCTTTTTTATCGCGCCACTTGAAGATATGTCATTGGATTCAGTATGGACTGCGAGGGAGGGTGGAAATCAGGCAAAACGTTGGTTGTCAGGCCACCGCTTGAATGTCTTATTGTTCCGGCGCCGACTTGAATTAGCTATTTCTGAAGTTACTTTATATGGAGGCCGGGATCGCCAGGTCAACTTCATTTATTCCAATCCTTTTCTGCCTTACATGATTGCCAATTGGAATAGAAGTGGGACTAAAGTACGTACCAATCTAGGCAGGGTTAATTTTCTGATTTCTACGGATCTGATTTGTTACCCATTGCCTGGATGGAAACTGTACGGTTCGTTTCTTTTGGATCAAAATATTTTTATTAAAGCGAGAAATAGTGATGAGTTAGAGCCCCCTCAGTACGGATTGATAATCGGTAGTTGTTGGGGAGATCCGATAGGGTTGCATGGGCTGAAGTTATCTGCAGAATATGTCCGCGTGACAAATCGAACGTATAAAACAGAGACTCCATATGAGACTTTCAGCTTTAAGAATGTTACAATGGGACATCCCTTAGGAAATGATTTTGAACACTGTTTGTTGGGTGTTTCGAAGTGGTTTGGAGGAAATTTATGGTTTAGACTAGGATACAGCTATACCCGAAAAGGTGAGGGAAGTATGTTCACACCATGGGACGCACCATGGAAATACATTCCAGTTGAAGAAAGATATTCGGAACCTTTTCCCACAGG
>CAZYTI010000151.1:0-8131 GCA_964650065.1 uncultured bacterium | reverse complement strand
GGTTCGATCTTCAGTTTAATTTTGGCAAAATGAAAATCCTTGACCACGCCGATAAAGCGGCCCTCTTCAATATCCCACCGCGAGAATCGTTTTCCAATCGGTGCTTTAAGACCCAATTTCTTAACCGTGGTTTCATTGACAATGACGCCATTCAGCTCATCGGTCGAAAAGCTGGAAGAAAAGTTACGACCGTTGAGAATCTTGATGTCATACAAATCGATATAATCATAATCGATATACGCACAGTTAATCTGAGCAATCGTCAGGGTCTCACCCTCTTTATCGCCTTCCACCTGTGCATCCCCGACATTTGAGATCCGAATCGGTGGATTATTTGAGATGGCAGCGCCCAAGATGATTGGATTTTTCAGCAAGTCCTCTTTGATAATCGGAGTTTTCGTTCGGCTGGTTTCATCCCACAGCCGCACATTTACAATATTATCCCGGTGATACCCAACATCCCTATATTTAATATAGTAGAGTTGCTTCTGGATGACGATGGCTGATACAATTAAGATAACTGAGACGCAGAATTGAAATACGACCAGAATATTTCGCAGCTTCAGGGGATTTCTGAAGTCATGCATCTTGTCGGTATTTTTCAAAGCTTTGACCGGTTGGAATGATGACAAGAGAAAGGCCGAATAGCTGCCCGATAAGAGTCCCACACCGGCAAACAATCCCAATAAACCGAGAATATTCTTCCAGTGTTTGAGCAACTCGATACCGATCTCCCGATTCACAAACGATCCAAAACGCGGAATAATAATGACAACCAGAAACAGTGAAACAATTACAGCCAGAAATGTGAGAAAAAGGGATTCGCCTAAAAATTGCTTCACCAATTGAAGCCTCTGAGCGCCGATAGTTTTACGAATGCCTACTTCTTTATATCGTTTCACTGCCCGGGCCGTGGCCAGATTCATATAATTGATACAACCGATGATCATGATCACAAAGGCGATGGAAGAGAAGAGATACACATATTTCAAATCGCTGTTAGTCGAGATCTCAAAATTGAGATGTGATTGCAGGTGAATGGTTTTCAAGGGCTGCAGAAAATACGTGCGTTTGTCTTCTTCGGTTTTATAGGTATGATATTTTTCTACGATGGCCGGCAGTTTTTTCTCAAATTCCAAATAGGATTTGCCTTCCTGTAACAGAATGTAGGTGGCGTAGTTGATGTTGCCCCACCGGGTTAGCTCCCCTCTTCCTTGTGCTTTCAACGTTGAAAATGATAAAAGATAATCGAAGGATAAATGGGAGTTACTGACCACATCTTTCAGGATGCCGGTGACTTCATATTCATTTTTATTTGAAAGTGTAATCACCTTTCCCAGGGGATTTTCATCGCCGAAAACCTTCTTCGAGAGCCGTTCCGAGATGACGATGGAAAACGGTTTATTTAAAACCGTGTTTTTATCACCAACAGCAAGTGGAAATGAAAATATGTTTAAGAACTGTTCATCTGCATACAATCCCCGCTCCAGGAATGTGTGGTTGTTATTCCCAATCGGCCCTGAGCTCCGCCTCATTCGTGTCGCACTGACCACTTCGGGAAATTCATCCGTCAATGCAGGCGCCAATGCCCCCGTCGTAATCGCAAAATCCGTAGAGCTGCGAAAATTCCAGGTCGGCAAATGCTGTACGACCCTGAATATTCTGCCACTGTTTGGGTGGAAAGTATCAAAACTGAGTTCATACTTGACATAGAGCATGAGAAGAATGAAACAGGTCATCCCCACAGCCAGACCAAAAATATTGATGAACGTGTAGCCCTTCTGTCGTTTCATCATACGAAGTGTCATTTTGAAATAATTATTGAACATCGCATACCTCCAGTAAATCGTATTCAAAACAAACACCGGCATCGCCTTCAACACCTGAAACCAGTACCATACCCTCACCCGAATCAGACCGCTCTCTTTAACCAGACAGGAATACACATCCTCCATTTCCCTGATCGTTCAAGAAAATCATCATGTCTAACGAATATCCTTAGTATTCTGTATGCAAACCGAGGAGGCTGATTACAATTTACAAATATCTTATACCTTCACGAAAGCGTTCCTTTCGATTAATATCAAAGTTGATAAATTACATTGAGTTGGACTTGGATGGATGTTAAAAGGTTGTCTTGTTTCTATCCAGGTTGGATATTTTATAAAATTATAGAAAATAAGAGTATGAAAATTTGAAGCCAATAAATAGGATTAAAAAGAATACATCATGGTTCCTTGGACACGCACACTTTGACTTGACCTCATCCCTTTATAATCCGTCTTCCAATAGGAGACTTCAATCCCCATTTGCACGGCCGAATTCAGGTCGACCTTGGCATTGAAAAATAAACTCATGTTGCGGGAGCGATCTCCCTCCAACAGATACGGATCATCGGGATCATCGACGCTTCCTCCAAGACCGAAATGCCAGCTGGAACCGGGTTCGATGTTCAGGGCCGCCCATCCACCACGCGCCCAGATCGTCAAGAGAATCTCATCCTTATTTTGAAATCCTTGACCAATTCCTCCCAAATAGGCCTTCAGGTTCTCACCCATCCAATACTCTCCCTTCACAATGAGACATTTGCTCAAGGGCAGCGTGACATCTGAATTGATCGACCATGTCGAACGATTACCTTCTTCTCCTCCGGTATGCCCCGAAAAACCTACCGTAGCTATCTTCTTTCGAATGAAAGGGAACGACAGAGACAGTCTACCCTGAAAGCCGGGGAATTTTTCCGAAGTGCCCCCGATTGATCGAACCACAGCCGCCTGCAGTTCTAATCGAGCCAATTCTCCTATAGATATGCGTTTGGTGATACGTACCTGAGGCCGCCGGTAACCGATGTTACCGGCCCACCAGGCTACGACATAATTGATTGTACCGGGTACCAGCGGCGAAATTACATCGCTCGTCTGGCCCGCTAAAATGCTTAGGTCGGCCTTGGCCCAGTAAATATTCATGAACGCATGACGCATCATGATCATGTTTTTATTCTCGGCACCTCCTCCGTAAAAATCGATTTCCACTTTTCCGGTGGTTTTTATCAGGTCGGATTCCGGACCCAAAAACTGAATACCCAGACGCGTCTGCCGGGCCGTGATATGAACACGATTATCCCGTTCTTCATCGTTCTCAACCCATCGGGCATAGTTACCCACATTGATCCGGCCGGCATCATAGGCCGCATCCAACTTGATATATCCGTAAAACGTCATGGGGAAGGCAGTTTGGATGGTTGATCTTTTCTTTTCCTGAGCCTGGAGAGTGGCAGCGATGGCAAATGCAGAAATCATGATGAAATAATGATAATTCATTCGCTTCTTCATTCATTTAATCCTTCACATTTGGATGAACTGAATCACTACTACCAATTGGGTCACACAATTTTGCAAAAAAATGTCTAATGGATTAATAGTCTTAAATTCTTTGAGATTCACCCAAGACGGAAATATCCTGAATTGTAACCAATCATCAACAAGCAAAATCTCTGCCAGGATACTCAAATCAATCATATAATCTTATTTATTAATAATTAAGTAATTAGAGAATGTTAATATTTGAATAAAAATTGACCGGAGAGCTGACTGGGTAAATTTTTTCCTGTTCGGCATATACTTTCTACCTGCTTGGAATAAAAATGCTTGATATTAATTATTTTGCTTTATGCTCTTCGTGATTAAAATTAAGAGGATTTAATATTTGCGTTTAATTTATTATTTTCGAAAACTCATTGAATCCGATATCTGGTTGACAATAATCCAGACCAAAAATATCTCATCTTGGGAAGTGCATCTCGTGATTTAATCAAACAAGGCTCTGAAACATTAGCCGGAAGAATATCATTTTTTACCCTATTGGGACAATCCCTGATGTTTAAAAAAATATTTTCGTGAATTGAAACCTACGATTATCCACTCACTATATTGTATTTCGATCATCGTATTTTCCACTCATGAATCCCTCCGGCCCATCCATCCTGGGATTGGATCTCCAGACGTACGGCGCGTGTTTGTACCGGCCTGAAATCAATCCGATTGAAACGGTCCACTTCGACCTGATACCTATCCTCTGTCTCAACTGGAATCCACCGTCCATTCCCTTGATACAGGAGTCGCCATGAAGCCGGAATCCGGCACCCTCCCATGCCCGTATCATCGAACCAGTAAACCTCGATGCTCGAGATTGTGAAAGCGCTTTCGAAATCCATTTGTATCCATTCCTGAGTCCCCTTGTGGGGCCACCAGTGGTAGTAAGGCACTTCATGGTCGATGGATGACCTGGGTTCCAATTGATCGTTAACAGCCCAGGATCTCTGGCCGGATGAAGCCGTAACTTTGGCCGTGGAAGCCGTTGTGGGCGGTTTAATGGGCATGGCCACCGAAGCCTCCCGCGCCAGCCAAACGAACATTTCGGACATGCCTCGATGTGCCCAACTGTAATAGGGAATCAACTTAAGGGGTTGGAGTTCTCTCATTAACGACGATTCATTATCCGCCCAACGCAAGGCCAGAGCCGCCCCCCGTACCACCTGCACACCATTGAGCATTTCTTCTTCAAACGTTGATTGCAGCACTTCATCATCAGACAATAAAAGTTGCCGGACCGTGCCGTCTTTTTGATCTAGCCCTTCCGCACAGTACACAATAGGACCCCGTTCCAGGGCCATCCTGCCTCGATCATTCTCAACACGGTCATGGGCCACCACCCGCTGGATAGGCATGGAAAAATGGATCGTCACCGCGTCCCCAATCTTCCACTCTCGTTTTATCAGGGCATACCCTTTTTTCATCTTCAATGGAACGGCTTCACCATTGACCTGGAGGATCACTAATTCTGATTCCCCATTGAGATACCTGTATAGATCACTGGGTACGGGTTGTCCACTGGCCCAGCCTGGAACACGCACATGCAGGGTAAAAGAGACCGGTGTTTCCGGAGTCACTTTAATTCGTATCCTGCCGTCCCAGGGATATCCACTCTCCTGAGTCAGATTGACGGACTGATCTCCCATCGATATCTCGGTCCTGCCGCCTATAAACAGGTTGACGTACACATCATTGCTGCGACGGGCATAGACATAACCGGGGATCGATGGCACAAATCGTACGATGTTGGAAGGACAACAAGCACATCCGAACCAGGCCGCTCTTTCTGCACCGGTGAACGTCTGCAGTCGATTGGGATAGAAGAAGCGGTCCCCTTCCATGGATATCCCCGAGAGAAAGCTGTTGTATATCACCCGCTCGACAATGTCCATATACTTGCTGTCTCCGGTCATGAGGAAGAGACGATGATTCCACATGGCATTGGCAATGGAAGCACACGTCTCGCAGTAAGCAGTGCTGTTGGGGAGGAAATAATCTTTATCGAAACCTTCGTTACCACCCGAAGCACCGATACCGCCCGTGATGTAGAGTTTGTTCCCCACCACATCTTCCCATATCCGTTGGATGGCACGGATATAGTCTTTATTACCGGTCAAGGCGGCAATGTCGGCCATGCCTGTATACATGTAGGCAGCGCGTACCGCGTGGCCCACGCCCTTTGTTTGATCGACTACGGGTAAATGGTCCTGAGCATATTTTCCGTACAGAGGATGCCCTGTGGAATCACCCCGTTGATCCAGGAAAAACTTAGCCAGATCCAGATACCTCTCCTCATCGGTGAGCCGGTAGAGCTTGGCCAACCCGATCTCGATCTCCTGATGACCCGGTGGGTAACGCATCCCCTCGAGACCGAACACCTGGTGGATGAGGTCTGCGTTTTTCAATGCAACATCCAGAAGCTTCCGTTTGCCCGTGGCATGGTAATAGGCCACGGCCGCTTCATACATATGACCCACACAATAAAGCTCGTGACCGTGAATAATGTTGGACCACCGTTCTTCTCCCCCGGGAGGCGGATTATCGGGATTCCACGCGGTGCGGGAGGTATAAAGGTAGCCATCATCTTCCTGGGCCGCGGCGATTTTGTCGATGACGCCGTCCACGTAGACCTCCAATTCCTGGGCGGGATGGATATGCAAAGCATAGGCCGCACCCTCGATGACCTTGTAGACATCAGAATCGTTGAAATAGGTCCCTTCAAAGTGCCCCTCTTGCAAACCACCGGCCACGGCAAAATTGTCGATTCGATGGGTTTCTTCACATTTTTGGAAGGCATAGGGTATGGTCACCTCTCGATTGGTCTCCATGCGCGGAGACCAAAAATCATCCTCTACACTCACCTGTGTGAAGGGAACCGGTTGGATGAAATAATCCCCGGACGATTTTTTCCCGCAGCCCTGCATAAGGCTGATACAGAACATTACGATTAACAGGTAATAATAATACGGATGTCGCATTCTCCCTCCTCATCAATGAGACTCGATGCCGACCTCCCCGGAAGCCTTGAGCTTCAGGGGAGGTAATGGTATGTCGATCACATTAAAAATTAAGGGTTACCGACCTCAAAGTCAAGCATTTCTCTTGTATCCATCGATATTCAATTGATTATTGAAAACAGATCTACCGGTTCATCAGTTCAGGGCATGTTTTTAAAACAATGGTTAATCTTGAAATTTTAATAACAAAGTTGTATATTGATGACATCGAGTAACCCAATATTAAGATAACAATTTAGATTTTGAGTCAAGGTTCTTTTATATTTGACAAGAAGCCAGTAACCAGTAGCAAGTAACTGTTATCAAACAATTTGAGGCGAAACTTTGCTCATCATTGTCCTAACCCGGAGATTTGACATGAGTAAAATTCACAACAGCAAAATTATCCGATATTTTTTATCCTTCATTGCCATAGTTCTCATCCTGACCAGCCAGGTGATTGCCCAGGACTGGCCCCAATGGCGCGGTCCGAACCGTGACGGTATCGTATCGGGCTTTACCCCTGTGAAATCCTGGCCCGAATCATTGAAGCTCCAATGGAAAGTATCTGTGGGGACGGGTTATGCCACTCCATTAGTAAAGAATAATAATGTCTACACATTCACACGAAATGAGGAGAAGAATGAAGAGGTGCTCACCTGTCTCAGTTTAACAGATGGGAAAATCCTGTGGCAGAAATCCTATTCTGTCCCCTATACACCTTCACGGGCAGCGGGACGGCACGGCAAGAGCCCCAAATCGACACCTGTATTGTATCAGGACAAGCTCGTCTCTTTTGGCATCTCCGGAATTTTGAGCTGCTATGAATCGAAAAATGGCAAACTTCTTTGGCGCAAGGAGTATTCTGACGTCTTCCCCACGACTTACCCTCTGTATGGTACTGCCATATCTCCTTTGGTCCATAAAGGCATACTCATCATCCATGTGGGCGGACATGATAATGGCGCATTGATCGCGTTTGACATCGAAACCGGGAATGAGAAGTGGCGGTGGGCTGAGGATGGCCCTTCGTATACATCACCCATCGTGGTAGAAATCGAAGGTGCCGAACAGATCATTACGCAGACACAAAATTTCTTCCTCGGCATCTCTGTTAATGGGGGTAAAAGTCTCTGGAAAATTCCCTTTACCACATCCTATGACCAGAACATCGTAACACCTGTCATCCATAAACAGATGGTGATTTATTCCGGACTCAGGAACGGAATGACCGCGGTTAAAGTCACAAAACAAGGAAATGTCTGGTCAACCCGGCAGGTCTGGCACAATTCCAAAGAATCGATATATATGAGTTCTCCGGTCTTCGGTGGAGGACGTCTCTTTGGCTTCGCGCCTGAACAGGGCGGTCATTTCTTCTGCCTCAATGCAGAAACGGGAGAAACCCAATGGATCAGTGAAGAGAACCAGGGAACCAACGCTGCACTCTTGAGTACGGGTGACTTGTTATTCACACTAACAGATAAGGCAATGCTTTCCGTCGTCCAGGAGAATTCGGAAGGCTTTAAACCAATACAACAATACAAGGTCGCTGAGACTCAGACCTGGGCCCATCCCGTTCTGGTGGGCAAAAGGATTCTGGTAAAGGACAACACGGATTTATATCTCTGGAGTATTGAATGATTGGAACTCCTTAGAGATAATACTGCATGCTACATCAGAACTTTTCCGGTTTCCTGTACAACTGGCTGTAACACCCCCCTAATCCCCCCTTATTAGGGGGGACTCCCCCCACGACCTCCCCCC
>CAZYTI010000150.1:0-8152 GCA_964650065.1 uncultured bacterium | reverse complement strand
AACTATAGCGATTAAAAAATGTCTTGACTTTTAACTAAAAAACTTTGTGGCAAAATATCAAATAGTAAAGAATGAAAGGAGATTCTTAACGGGAAGGCGGTGAAAATCCGCCACAGCCCCGCTACTGTAAGCGGTTACGAAAGCCGGAATATGCCACTGTTGCGATGTATGGTAATGGGAAGGCCCGGCGAGTAGGTCTGAACCGTGAGCCAGGAGACCGAAGAATCTCTCGACCCCTAAACCACTTTCGAGGGAAAGTAAAGGAGGTAAAATTGAAAAAGGCAAGATTATTTATGATCATCCCATGGATCATCTCTTCCGTCTTTCTCATAGGGAATACTCCGGCATCCATCCGATTTCAACATTCGTCATCAGGAAAAATATCAGGCTTCATCACCAATAAAGAAACCGGCCATCCCATCCCGGATGCCAACATTGTCATTTCAAACACATCGTGGGGGACGGCCTCACAGGATGGTGGTTACTATTTTATTGATCACATTCCAACCGGGATCTATCAGATTACAATCCAGGTCGTCGGGTACCGGAACGAAACAAGAAAAGAAGTGACCATTTGTCAAAATACCACCCTGAACTTCAAGCTCATTCCGGAGGTGATACAATTCGATCCTATCCTGGTCACCGCGACCCGGTCAGATCACCTCCAGTCAATGGTCACGGTTTCATCGGACGTACTCACTCCCCAGCGAATAGCGCAGGAAACGGGGAATACTGTCGGTGAGATCACCGAGTCCCTGGCCGGGGTGTATACCAAGAACTACGATGGGTTTGCCGGCCCACAGACGCCATCGATTCGGGGTGCCAATCCTGACCAGGTTCTGGTCCTTCTGGATGATCAACGTTTGAACACCGCCCAGGGTGGAGGCGTTGATTTGAATATGTTCCCCATCGAAGCCATCGAACGGGTCGAAGTGTTACGGGGAGGGCATTCGGCGCTGTTGGGAACGGATGCCATCGGCGGGGTCATCCACATCGTGTCCAGAGAATCAGTACCCCTCAAGGGATTCACTTATGGAACGCGCACCACCTTCGGATCCTTTGGCACCCGAATGGTGAACTTCTATGGAGGGCACCGTTTTGGACCGCTATCCTATTTCTTAACTGTCAATCAATCCAGAAGCGACGGCAATTTCAATTACAAAGCACTGGAAACGGGAGAAGAAAAGCGGCGTGAAAATAACGATTATAAGGGGAATAATATCTTCTTCAAAACCAGATTAGACGTGGCCAAGGGACATCAGATTCGATTCCTGTTCCAATCCCAGGATACTGAGCGGGGCGTCATCGGCAGTGTCGACTGGCCGTCACCCCAGGCACGCCGCGACGAAAATCGAAAGTTGTTCACCCTCCGTTCAGAAAATCAAATGGCGAGCCGGTGGCGCCTTAAGGAACAGATCTATTACAACACCTATGACAATCATTATATGAATCCTGGCGGTTGGATACCGGAAGATGATCTCCACCAAACCACGGCCTTTGGATTAGACCTTCAGGCGCAATGGACCCCTCATCCTCACCTCACATTCACCACCGGCAGTGAATGGAGGCAGGATAAATTAAAAAGTACCAAATTTACGAAAACAGAACGAAGTACACAGGGCTACTTCGTCCAGGGAGAATTGAGCTATTCCCTATCTCTGCTGGGGCTTAAAACGAAGTGGCGGTGGATCCCTGCCCTCAGGTGGAACCATTATTCAGACGTTGAAGCCAAAACCTGTCCCAAACTGGGTGTGCTCATGACCACCGGAGATCAAACGAGTATTTCCCTCAAGGGGAACATCGGCACATCCTATCGCGTACCCACTTTCTTCGATTTGTATTGGCCCGAAGACGACTACACCAGGGGAAATGCAGCACTCTTACCCGAATCCAGTACCAACCTCGACATCGGTCTTGTCTTTCGCTCAAAGCGTTCCTCTTTTTTACAACTGGAATCCACCTATTTCCAGAACGACTTCAAGGATCTCATTCTCTGGGAACCGGGGGATGACTGGAAATGGGCACCCCAGAACGTGGGCAAAGCCTTTATTCTGGGACTGGAAAACACTTTCACTTTCCGGCTTCCTGAAAATCGATATTATATCATCATTGCCCACACTATGATGAAAGCGACCAACGAAACCCCCGGTTCTGAACAAGAAGGCAATCGTTTGATATACAGACCGAACACCAAGCTGGATATCTCCTCGGGCTTCAACGCCGGTCCCATCAATGTCAACATCAATTACCGAATCGTAGGAAAACGCTTCACCGATCCCGACAATGCCCAGGAACTCGCTCTATACCAGCTCCTGAACGGAAATATTGGAGCCACTTTTTCCATCGGCAAATTTGAAATTAACACAAAATTGCAGGCATTGAATCTCCTGAACAAATCCATCTATCTCCTGGACGGTTATCCCCTTCCCGGAAGAGAATTCCGGTTTTCGATGGGGTTTGAATATTGATCGGTTGATTTTCGTGGTGCCCCAAGTATAACTGGGGACACAGGTATAGCTTCTAATCTTAACAGAATCATAAGTACAATTAGGCAGAACGGTAGGAATAGCCCCACCCTTCAGGGCTGGGGTTTTATTCATATACAGTACCAACAGGAAAAAACACCTTGCTTTTTTAAATTTATTTGTTTATGTTTTATCTATATATTGTCGAAACCTAAAGTAACCTGTTTTCCTCAGGGGAGTGGTGAGCTAGGACTTAGGTGATGGTTGTTTTATTTACATTAGCTAAAATAAGTTAGCCGAATTAGATGGTGTAGTATATCCATTGAAGTCGGCTTTTTATTTTTAGAATCGCAGAAACATAGGCCGAATTCATAAGGTGTAGTGCATCCTCTGAATTCGGTTTTTTATTTTCTGATCTCGTTATGGCTAGAATGAGGACTTTTTTCCCCTCTGAGAGAGGCATTCGCCTATAATACAGGCAATTTGACTTCTTCGAAAATTTTAAAATTGCATTACATTATATTCAACTTAGATATCATTATGGTAATCTAAATAACAATTTATTAAACATAATAAAATGGGAGGTAGTATGAATTACTACACAACAATCTTTTGTAGTCTTGCGGCCGGACTACATGCTGCTTGTTATGGCGCATATAAAGATTCACCGCATGAATCTTTTCTAGTAAAAAGATTTACTAGAGAACTGGTGATCGCTTTTTGTATAGGAATTGTTTTTTCTCTCCTGAAGGTTTGGAAAACAGAATGTTGTTTTCTACTCTATTTATCAACTTTCACAGTATCTCGGGTAGTCACAGAATTTTATAAACTAAATCTCAGAGTTGAACCTCAAGAACAGTTCAGAATACCCACACAAATTCATTTTTTAAAAAAGGTTGTTCACAATAGGTTACTTAGAATACTTTTAGGATTTGTCACTCCCGGTGTAGTCATGGGTGTTTATTTCATTTCAAAAAATCTTCCAAATTCCTTCTCCTGGCAACTAAAAGGTTTAATCGTTGGGTTGTTGATCGGACTTGCAGATGCTTCAGGCGGTGCTTATAAAGATGGGATGATCGAAGGTTTCTATTTGAGGAAGTTTCTTAAAAGCTCATTTTTGGGCCCTCTGAGTGGTTTTGTACTTTCCTTTTATACGAACAGTCCTCTATTTCATTTGTTTGGAACTATCGGATTTATGAGAATGTTCTTAGAACTCTTGTATAAAATCTTAAGTAAAGAATATGTGCCAGGAAAATTCAAATTAATGATAGCTAGATACCCGGAATGGTTAAAAAGAAGGAAATGGTTTCTCATACCATACTCCTTTACATGGTCAATTTTTATTTTATTTCTGATTATAAAAAACAGATAAATAATTACTAAATGACTATCGTTCGTAAAATCATTTCGGTGAATGTTAAGGGAGTATCTGCTCGACTTAATTGCTGACAACATCCAAGGCCCGATATATATGCCAACTCATGCATTAAAAATTGCACAGAATACATATTACCATTTAAAACAATATTTGACACGGTCCGATGTTGTTTTAGATATCGGATCAGGGACGGGCTGTGTGGCAAATCTTATTAAAAAGAATACAGGAGCACGAGTTATATGTCTTGATATTACAAATAATAATAAAGCCATCGAAAAACCCGTTTTATTCTGTGGAAAACATATTCCATTCTGTAATGAAGCTTTCTCGATTTCAATATGCTGTTTCGTCCTTCATCATACACAATTCCAAATTGAGCTTCTCGATGAGATAAAACGGGTTACCAAATCAAAGATTATTATCCTTGAAGATGTAATTGAGAACTTACTAGATTATCCATTGGTATTTATACATCAGGTGTATTCTCGAATTTACTATAAATCGCTCAAGACGAAATTCAGAAGTGAAGATGACTGGCGAGATCTCTTTTCAAAGAGTGGACTCCTTGTGGAAAAGGTGAAGAAGATAGAAAAAACAAGGGAGATCACTTATCCTGTCTCAAGGCGGGCTTTTATATTATCAAAAGCCGTCGGTGGTCTGACATAGGTCGTAGAGATTTTTTTAATATTTATCAGATTAATTGGCATTTATTAAAAAATTAAAAATAAAATGATTAAATTATATCATTACAATGACAGAAAAAAATATATTATTTGATTGATGGGTATGAATTGGGAATATCGTTCACAGCTAAATGGAAAATAAGAATTATATGAATCCTCCAGTCCGACAAATAAAATCTGCATCTTTGCCTCATATAAAACTCATTTATTTTATACTACAGATCGTTTTTGTTATGATTATATTCATAATATGGTTTACCTCAGAATCTCTTCGCGAAAGTAAAGATCTTTGGATTTTATTACTTTGCGCTTTTCCTTCTAATTTTATAACAGGAATTGTTCCCTACGATCCAGCGATCATTTATTTTGGTCAATTTTATACTCCATTATATGTGATAATTGTGGGTACAGCGAGTATTATTTTTGTAGAAGGAATCAATTATTCAGTCCTTCGACATATTTCGAATACTAAATTCATGGTAAAAATCCGACACAGGCATTTTGTAAGTAAGATAATTGCACTTTTTGATAAAGCCCCTTTTATGGCACTCTTATTTGCAGGATTTTTACCCGTCCCATTTTATCCTTTTCGAGTGCTCGTAATTTTATCCGGGTATCCCTTGATAAAATATCTTCTTTCTGTGTTAATTTCAAAAACTCCCCGTATATACCTGCTTATACTTCTCGGCAATTTCATTCATATTCCTGATTATATGATTTTCACCTTATTCATTGCGATTATTATCATTTCCTACATATCTATTTTAATCAATTATTTAAAAAATCGCAGGTCAAAAGAATAAGATTTTAAAATTTGGCATTCTTTTCGAGGCATTTCCGATATTGATTTTTGAGCATATCATGATTCTACCGCCTTTATTTTCACATATTTTTTTCTTGATTTTCCTAAAATATTTATTTATGTTTTAAATACATACTGCCAAACATCTGAAGTAGCCTGTCACTCTCGTGGGGAGAGGTGATCAAGTACTTTAGTGAGGGCCGTTTTGTTAGAAATTACTAAAATACGTTAACCGAATTCAACAGGCATGGTACATCCTTTTGAGCTCGGTTTTTTTATTTTCACTGTATTATTGAAAAGTGTGTATCAAATTCTCCCCTCCGTCCCAAGTTGCACTTGGGATGGAACTAGCAATAAAAGCTGTGCTTTCATACCTTGAAACACAGGCAATAAATAATTGAGGTCTTGCACATTGATATCTCTCAAATCGAAAACAATTGTTTTTACAATCCTGATTTCCTTATTTGGAAATGGTCATTCAATTGCCCAGACCCCTCTCGATTCCCTGCTTCAGTCATTGCCTGAAACATTTGAATCCTTAATGGAAAAACGCGGTTGGCCCAGTCTGTCAGTTGCCATCGTTCATGATCAGAAAATCATCTTTAAAAGGGCTTTTGGATATGCCGATATTGAAAATAAAATACGGGCCACACCCGAGACCATCTATCGAACAGGCTCCATTACCAAAGTGTTCGTTGCGACCATGCTCGTTCAACTCGTTGAAAAAGACATCGTCGGTTTAGAGGATCGTCTGGATCAATATCTGCCTGAGTATAAACCTAAATCCACTTTCCAGAGTATAAATCCAACGACTCTTCGTCAACTTGCCTCACATACTTCAGGTTTGCCTGAGGATGCAGCCATCAATTTCTGGCACTATTATTCGACTTTTCTCTGGATTATCTTAAAGGGTCAAACAGACATGACCTGGTATGTTCCTAAAGAAGAGCTGCTGGCCACATTGTCTTCCGTTGAAATTGAGTATCTGCCCCAAAAATATTCAAACTATTCCAATTTTGGATTTCAGCTTCTAGGTATTGCATTGGAAAGAGCGGCCAAAAGGTCCTTTGAAGAATACATCCAGGCAAACATTCTCAAGCCCCTGGGTATGACAAGTTCCGTTCTTGAGTTGAATGACGAACACCGTTCCCGATTTGCTGTGGGGTATGTATACCTAGAACCGAATTTTGATCGTTACATCGCGCCGGAATGGAATCTGGGCTCAGCCATATATTCCGGTGGCCTTTATTCGACACCCGAAGATCTTGTACGATTTATCGCTTTTCAATTTAGTGATGACAGAAACGATAAATTCGAAATAGTCAGCAGTGACGGTCTTCGACAGATGCGCACCCCTCAATCGGTACCAAAACCCAACTCGACTGAAAGTTATGGACTGGGGTGGGGTGTGTTTCGAGTAAAAGGATATCAGGGTATCGGACACAGCGGCAGTCATCTTGGATTTTTCGCCCGAATCGCAGCATTACCAGAGCTGAAGCTGGGTATTGCCATCATGACAAATGCCCGATATCCTCAGGGATATATCGGACCCGAGAAGCAGTTGACGCGAATCATTCTTGAAAAGTTTATCCCTGTAATTAATAAGAGGAAACCAGAGAAACCTTTCAATCCAGCAGATTTCAATCTTGAACAATATGTCGGTCGATATACCGTTGCCGGCGGATACGCTGAAGCAGAAATAAAAATTCAAAACCATGAGCTTACCCTGACCTTGACACAACATCCCGATTTTCATGAACCGTTTTTACTCATCGGTCCAAACCGTTTCTGTTTTGCTACAGATCCTGAGAAAAATCCCATGCTCTTCTTCCAGATCGATGAATCGGGCAATGTGATTGGTTTAAGATTCTTATCCTATAACTTTAAGAAGAAGTAAGTTGTTGTGGTCATCCTTACAGGTTATCCAGGTATACGGTTTGTGTGAAAAGGACGCTTTCGTCCCAAGAGTTAAATGGGCCGGAAATAAACAATTGAAGCGAAGCTTCTTTTGCCAGTGGTGTCCCAAGTACAACTTGGGACACAGGTGTAGGTGGATGTTAATTTGGAAATCAGTGAGCCCATGGACTATTATATACCTAAAAAAGATACAATAGAATATAAAATCCTAATACATAAACCTGAGACATCCATTGATTATAAAATTTTAAAAGTAATACCCGGGGGCAACAGTTATCAACTAATCATAATAAATCCGGAAAAGGGGACCGAAAAGAAAAAGAAAGAGAAATAATCGAACGCACAGCTTCTACGCTCTGTGCAATGAAGTAATCGGTATAAATATAGCAGAATATTCAATATGAAAACACCCGACAACATAAAATTCAATCTCTCCGCACTCATTCTTCCGGTTCCGGAAATTGAAGAAATAGCACGTCCTTACAGGAACAAATATACCACGGATGGAGCAGCAGGCATGGTTGCACACATCACCATACTGTACCCGTTTCTGCAGCAATTCGAATTGGATGAACAGGCAGAGAAAAAGCTCCATGACGTAATTTCGCAAATCAACCCATTCACTTTTTACCTTGTGGGATTAGATCGCTTCGATACCTACCACGCACTCTACCTGGAACCTAAACCCGATGATGACCTCCTTGCAGTAATACAGTCTGTAGCCCGGGCCTTTCCGGACCATCCGGTTTATGGTGGATCTATTGCAATAGAGAAAATCCAACCCCACCTGACCATTGCGATGACGACTTCTACAGAAGAGCTTGATTCTATCCAAGAGGCCTTCACCCGGGAAGTTACACCATTATTGCCCATAAAAGCCCACTCCCATTTACAAAAATTTGAGTAA
>CAZYTI010000149.1:0-8169 GCA_964650065.1 uncultured bacterium | reverse complement strand
CCCCGGGGTGATGTATATGAGCTTCGTCAGGATGTTGCGATTTACATGACACCCGGGATACAGCACGAGATCTTAAATACCGGAAACAGTCATCTGCGTTATGCCATTTTTCTGGTTAAGGGCGGCATCATGCCCGAAGGCGGTCTCTCCTGGTCGGCTGTCACACAACGGGGCGTCACCGTGGAAAAACCCATGGTGGGTTCCGGTGTGGCTGTGACCAGAGTCTTTGACGAAGGTTCCAATCCGTCTAAACCCGAAGGCCTGCATCTCAGTATTCACGACATCTGGCTCAGGCGGCCGCAGAAGTTTTCCAATGCAGAGGTCCTCACTATAGCCCCGGGACGTGCCACGCGGTTGCACAGCCATTACGATACCGGTGAAACCTGTTATATCATCGTCGGAGAAGGCGAATTTATTTGGGATGATCAAAAAATTCCATGCAAGGCAGGATCGTGCATCAGCTATCCCATTGGCGTGCAGCGGCAGGTCAAAAACACCGGGAAATATCCATTATCCTATATCTGCATCTCAACATTCTTAGAATAATCGATTGGGGCTCATTATGACATTGCTCTATTGTGAAACAGGTAATTCTGAACCGTATCATATTGTAAACATGACACAGGGGACGCCTGAATGGCTCGACTGGCGTAGGCAAGGTATTGGCGCCTCTGAAGCACCTGCAATTATGGGTGAAAATCCATGGAAAACACCTAAAAACTTATTAAAAGAAAAAATCGAAGGGTCGAAAAGTCGTCCCAATGCCGCCATGCTGCGAGGCATCGCTCTTGAGCCTGAAGCACGTGAAAGTTATGAAAACGTGGTAGGCGTAAAAGTCCCTCCTGTTTGCATCCAAAGTAATGAATACGAATGGCTTAGAGCCAGCCTTGATGGCTTATCTGAAGATGGTCATTTAGTCGTTGAAATAAAATGTGGAGAAAGTGTCTACAAGAAATCTGCTTCAACCGGGAAAGTGCCCCGTTACTATTTTGGTCAGTTACAACATATCCTCGCTATAACTCATCTTCCATGTATAGACTTTTGGTGTTATCTCCCGGATCGCCCAGAAGTACACCTTTGTATACAAAGAGATGATGTTTATATTCAAAAACTCATTCAAACTGAATGCGATTTTTGGGAGAAGGTCTTAGAGTATAGAAAAAATTTGTCTACTTTTGCAGGATAAATTTCCTCGTTTGAATATATTTACCGGCCTGTAATCGATAAAAATAAATTCCGCTGGACAGATCTCTTGCCGCCCAGTTTATCTCGTGCGCTCCTGAAGGATGATAGCCGTTCATCAATGTTTTAATTTCCCGGCCGGTAGAATTGTATATCTTTAAAGTGATTATACCGGATTTTGGCAGATTAAATTGAATGGTCGTCGAAGGATTGAACGGATTGGGGTAATTTTGACTTAGGTGAAAAAATAATTTTCCATTTAGATGATAATCATCGACTCCGGTCACCTGATCGAAATACAGGGCTCCCATGTCGGCGGTTGTACCGTCCGGATCGGTGGGTGAGGTGGGATTTCCCGTATCGATGCAGGGTGATTTCGTGACATCCGGTGCCGGGTAGTTGGCCCATGTGAGACGAAAATTACCACCGGCCTGATCGCTGAATAATGGATCGGTGTCGATACATCCGGTTCCGAACCAGGATTCGCCGGTTCCGCCCTCGATATTCGAATACATGGCGGTGATTCCCTGAGCGCCTGAGAAGGCTATGGCCGGAGTCGAATCATGCCACAGAATGTTATTTGCGAAATCAGCCTGAGGAGAGACCTGGTCGAAATAAAAATAGATACTCCCTCCTTCAGAGGCCGAGTTCCCGTAAAACGTGTTATTGGGAATGATCAGTGTGCCGTTGGTCGTCGCAGTATTCAGACCGCCTCCCACATTCCCGGCGCTATTGGTATTCAGTATGTTTTTGTTGAACGTCAGTGTACCGGCATCCGTAATCACGGATGCGCCGCCCCCGTTGTTGGCCGCATCGTTGTCGGTATACGTATTCCCAGACAGATTCATGATCCCTGTTTCATTCCATATCCAGGCACCTCCGCCGTCCTGACCGGAATTGTTGTCGTTGTATGTATTGCTTGTGTAATTCATCGTCCCAGAATGCATTTCGATATAAGTGCCTCCGCCGTCTCCCGTGAGCGTGGAATTCTCTCTGAAGCTGTTGTTGTGATATTCCATGGTGCTGTTACCACCGGGCATCCTGGACCAGCAGCCACCTCCGAAATTATTCGCCTGATTGTTTTCAAAATGATTGTTTACAACGGTCAGCGATACACCTTCGCCCAGAGGATATAACATGGTGGCACCCCCATCCACGGTGCATGTGTTTTCCTCAAAGATACAATCAGTCAGGCTCACGGACATTCCCACCTCTGTTTGAGCAAACAAGCCAGCCGCCCTGCCGGATGTATTTCTCATAAACGAGGAATTCGATACGGCAATGTTCCCGGATGTGGAGTAGGCGTTGACTCCACCTCCAACCTGGGTTGACGTGTGATCGTTGAATTCACAACCATCTACCGTGATGGTGGCTGCTGCTGTTTCAATGTAAAGTCCACCACCATATTCCGAGCTTCCGTTCCGGAATGTCATATTTTTGACAGTAAGATGACCATTGTCGCGGGTCGATACAATGTCTGCAATTTTTATTGCGTTTCCCCCATCGAGGATCGTTTGGTCTTTTCCTGCACCTGTTATGGTAAGGGTATGGTTCTCCTCTGACCAGTACGCCAGCGTGGCAGCGATATTGTAGGTACCGGCGGCTATGTAAAGGGTATCATCCTCGCCGTTTGCCGCAGCCGTATTCAGGGCCGCCTGGAAGGTTGCCGGATCGCTGACGTTGAAGATTTCAGCCCGTAGAGCCGTATTGGGATTTAAAATCACCAGTATGAATGCAGTGAAAATAAGTCCGATCCACGACCGGGCGAACGCAAATTGTGCGCAGGAATTCCCGGAATTCTTGGTCTTCAGGGCGTGCCTCCTGATTCCTCTTGAATTCATTTTGTACTCCTTTCGAACCCTGTTTCGACAAGATTGGTCTTTTATAATTTATCATCTAGTTTTCAATTGTGAAGGATATATTACCGGAGAATATGATTTGAATAATAAAGCTTATAAATATAAAAAGCAAGAAAAATATGTGTGAAAATCCATGGAAAACCTGAAAGACTGTTAAAAGAAAAAATCGAAGGATCTAATAGTCGTTCTAATTCTGCAATTAGAATGTAGAATGTCTTGTGGGGCGAGGCCCCACCCTACAAAATGTTATGAGAATGAGTACTCCTAAATTTCGATATCATGTATCCGAATTGGTTTGAATACGTACACTTAATTAAGGTAAAGGTATCTCTCGGATTTTAATATCACATGTCCGAATGTGTTTGACGACATCCGGTTGGAATAATCTTGGAGAAATGATGTTTAAAAATTATATATTGGTTACATTAAGAAATGCAAGAAGATACAAAGCATACTCGGTTATCAATATTGCAGGTCTCGCAATTGGTATGGCCTGTTTCATTTTGATCATGTTATACATTCAAGATGAGTTCAAATTCGATCGCTATCCTGATCGTGTCGATCAACTTTATCGTCTTGTGCTGGATGCGGTCACACCGGATGGGGATAACATCAATACGGCCCGAACACCCCCGCCATGGGCGCCGGCTCTGGCGAATGATTACCCTGAGGTTGAAAGCTTTGTGCGGTTCAAAACGCCTCTGGTTTCGTGGCTGCTTGGAAATGAAGACCAGGAAAAACGTTTTCATGAAAAAGGTTTTTACTTTGCCGATTCGACTGTTTTTGAATTTTTTAATTTTAAACTAATTCAAGGCAATCCCAATACGGCACTTATTGATCCTATGACACTTGTGATTACAGAGTCAATGGCAAATAAATATTTTGGCACTGAAAATCCAATGAATAAAGTGCTTCGGCTCGATAATACCTATGATTTAAGAGTTACAGGAATTATGAAGGATGTGCCAAGAAATTCTCATATCACATTTGATTTCTTAGCATCATTTTCGACGCTTAGTGCACAACCGATTTATGGTGGAACGAATTATACGACTTTTCAAGGTAGTGGCCTGTTTCCGGATGTGTATACTTATCTTCGATTAGGCAAGGATTTTCCGGCTTCTGATTTTGAAAAGAAATTTCCAGAATTCTTAGACAAGTATATTGGAAATCAAATTCGTCGACTCAACATTGAAATGCGTCCTTATTTGCAACCCATGTCTAAGATTCATTTGCATTCAAATCTTGATGCCGAACTTCAAGCAAATAGTAATATTAGCTATATTTATATCTTTTCAGCCATCGCCTTATTTATTTTGCTCCTTGCATGCATCAATTTTATGAATTTAGCCACGGCGCGATCGGCCATTCGTGCCCAGGAAGTGGGTATGCGAAAAACCCTTGGGGCCTATCGAGGGCAGCTTATTAAACAGTTCTTGGGAGAATCAATTATTCTTGCTTTCATTTCTCTTTTAATCGCATTGGTTATCGTAAATGTCATGCTGCCTTTTTTTAATTTACTTTCCGGAAAACAGTTGCATTTGGTTTTTACTGATTTTGGAATCATGGCTGGCTTCATTGCCATTGTTGTTTTTGTAGGAATCGTTTCCGGCAGTTACCCGGCATTTTTCCTTTCCGGTTTTCAACCGGTTGTTGTTTTGAAGGTTTCGTCGAAAACAACGGCAGGTCATTCTTTGCTAAGAAAAATTCTGGTTTTGATACAGTTTGCTATATCGCTCATATTTATTATCAGCACCGGCATTGTTTACAGGCAAATGAATTTTATTCAGAATAAGAATTTAGGATTTGAAAAGGAGCAGATGGTTGTCATACCTCTGGGTGATCCTCGAGCTCGTCAAATCTATATCTCGTTCAAAAATATAGCATTACAAAATCCAGATGTTCTGGCGTTGACAGCATGTAACAATATGCCGGGCGGTCTCATGGACATAATATTTTTTCAGCCTGAAGGTGCGCGGCAAGGTGAAAATATTTCTATGGAGCATTTGATTGTTGATCATGATTTTCTTAAAGCATTTGGTATTGAACTTGCATCCGGTCGAGATTTCTCTCTTTCTTTTCCAACAGATACATTATCGGCCTTCATCCTGAATGAGACAGCGATCGAGCAACTTGGCTGGAAGGATGGTCCTCTTAATAAACAGATTAGTATAGGTAATTTTAAACGAGGCAGAGTGATCGGTGTTGCAAGAGATTTTCATGTAAAATCATTTAACTGTTGGTTCTCAGGCTCTAAAAGCAGCCATGGCAAATCCTGTAGAAGCGATTAAATATGAATAACTGATAAGCTCATAAGAGATTTTGAGAATTCGTTATTAAGAAAACAACAGCCAAATGGTTCTTGGCAGTTTTGCGGGAAATCCTCACCATGGTACACAATTGAGGTGCTTGCTGTTCTGAGTAAAATGATTGAATAAAATCCACGCTAACCCATACATCGGTTAGCCCAATATAGGGAAGTGAAAAATGATTTAAAACGTACCCGGCACTTCCCAAGTGCCGGGTACGTCTAATATTTATAATTCTTTAAAAAATATGAATTATCCTTGACATTTATCATTTATAGTATTAATTTTTGGATTATTAATCAAAAAGTAACCTTAATTACATTTTACTAAGTAATCTTGAGCGGAGCCGCGATCTATCGTCTACTGGAGGAGTAGAGGGATCCAGCCCATCTGAATCTAAATGCAACATCATTTTTATCCTTTCCCAACGGGCAATCCTGATGGATAGCGTGGGAGATGCCCGCCTGCCTTGGGGAGAATGGGGCGCATCACCGATTGCCCTTCAGTCCTGAATTGTTCTCAATCGACCGGAGTGTATGTTGTCGGGATCTAAAATTCAAAGCACGTCCATTTGTCGCGGGGCAGTATTTTTCTGCATGCTGATTGCAACTGTATCGGTTTATGCCATTGATCCCGGCCATCCTCACGGCATCACTTCTGATGGAAGTACGGGAACCACGGTCAGTGGAGCAGTTGACTACACTGTTGGCGGCGGTGATCGAAGAGGAGGGAACCTCTTTCATAGTTTCGGGAAATTCAATGTGCATGGGGGTGAATCTGTGACTTTTAGTGACGGGGGAATTACCAATCTCATTATCCGCGTCACCGGGCCCGATTATTCATGGCTCAATGGGCAGATAAACAGTTCGGCAGACAATATATATATCATCAATGCTCAGGGCATGATTACGGGCAATAGTGCTGTATTGAATACCGGCAGCTTTCATGGGAGTACGGCCGATTATATACGCCTGGGAGACGGCACTGACAGGTATTACTGTGATTTGGGACAGTCCAGCTCTTTTACTGCAGCTCCTCCCGAAGCCTTCGGTTTTCTGGATTCTGGTGTGCAAGATATTTCCATCGATGGCAGTCAATTTACCGTACCGGATAATAAGACAATGTCTTTCATCGGAGGCGATTTAAGCATTGAAAATAATGCTGTCATTGACAACGACGGGGGGACCACAGGCCGGATAAATCTGGCCGGCGTTGCTTCCGCGGGAGAGGTCGTGGTCACGGGTACGGGCCTCACTGTATCCTCCTTCAGTACATTCGGAACCATTACTTTGGAAGCAGGATCCGAGCTGAGAACGGATATACTTTATACTGCCGGGGACGTTACTGTTGGAGGCAACTGGAATGTCAGCGCTGGCGACTACCAAGCCATGAGCCCCAGTACTGTCACATTTTCAGGCGCGGCCCTGCAAAATATATACGGCACCAACTCCTTCGATCATCTGATCCTGAATAATGCCAACGGCTTTCAATTGAACAGCGAAGTGGTTGTGGAAGGCACGTTCACCCTCGGCCTGGGACTTTTTACCCTGGGCACCGGACACCTGAGGCTGGGGCCGTCAGCGACGGTTGCCGGAACACCATCGGCCGCCGCTATGGTCGTGGCCACAGGGAGTGGGGAGATGCGCAAAACATTTGCCGGCACGGGTTCGTTCGTCTTTCCTGTAGGCGACAATGACGGTACGGCCGAATATTCACCGGTCGGGGTCAATTTTACCAGCGGCGCTTTCGGAGGCGGTAACTATGTGGGAGTCAGGTTAACCGATGCCAAACACCCCAACACCTATTTCCCCGGTGATCACCTGACACGATACTGGACCATCATCGAGAACGCAATTACCGGTTTTTCCTGCGATGTCACCTGTCAATATGTGGATGCCGATGTCACCACCATTGAAGCCAATATTGCTGGTGCCAAATATGAGGATCCCACATGGACCTTTTTGAACCTTGTGAATGATGCTGCCAACACATTCAGCGGCACGGTCTCTTCGTTCAGTGATTTTTCGGGTGTACATAGCACCTATGTAACCGGCACGACTCCGGTTAAAAATACCCACTCGGCATCGACCTCGACGAATATGACCGCTACTTATACGGTAAACCTGAACGTGGGCACGGTTTCCGACGCCACCTTCATGGCTCATGCGGGCTTCGACGGCAGGATACTGTCCACCGAAGGCGCGTGGAGCGGCAGCACCAATACGGCCACGCTGAATCCCAACTCGGACTTCCACCCCGGTGAATTGATACAGATGACTGGTACAAAGGGCATAGAAAGCGCCGGAGGAACCGCGGCTATACCCCACGTGTGGCAGTTTCGCACAGCAGTGAGTCAAGGCTGGGGTACCTTCTTCGACAGCGGCCAGACACTGGGGAGTTATATTAGCTGTGGCGTTTCCCTCGGCGATGTGGACGGCGACGGCGACCTGGACGCATTCGTTGCGAATTATGATGAGCCCAACCGGGTTTGGGTGAACCAGGGCGGAGCCCAGGCTGGCACAGCGGGAAAGTTCTTTGACAGTGGCCAGACCTTGGGTAGTTCTATTAGTCGTGGTGTTTACCTTGGCGATGTGGACGGCGACGGCGACCTGGACGCGTTTGTTGCAAATCAGATGGAAGCCAATCGGGTATGGGTGAACCAGGGCGGTTTGCAGGGCGGAACACCGGGCCAGTTCATCGACAGCGGCCAGACCCTGGGGACTTTTGATACTAGTTTGGGCATATTCCTGGGCGATGTGGACGGCGAAGGCGATCTGGATGCATTGGTGGTTAATTAGAGTCAACCCAACCGGATATGG
>CAZYTI010000148.1:0-8170 GCA_964650065.1 uncultured bacterium | reverse complement strand
CTGCCATTGCGGTTGGTGTGGGATCCCTGGGGGCAGGAATCGCAGTGGGGTATGTCGGAGCAGCAGCCATGGGGGCCATTGGGGAGAAGCCGGAGCTGGCAGGACGTGCCCTCATCTTCGTCGGACTGGCCGAAGGTATTGCTATATATGGTTTGATCATCTCGATTATGATACTCGGGAAGGTGTAAAGGTTGGGTTTGAAGTTTTACGTCATTGGTGACGAAGACACTGTATTGGGATTTAGTCTGGCCGGGATCCAAGGAAAAGTCGCAACGAATCCGGAAGAGGCAAAGGAAGCGCTGGAGCAGGCATTTCACATCGAGGGATTGGGTGTTATTGTTATTCCCGAGAGACTAGCTGCAACGATTCGACAGGATGTGGACAAGTATTTTTATAAGACCACATTTCCTTTGATCATCGAGATTCCGGATCGGCAGGGTCCTTTGGAAGACAGAGGCTCGGTACGAGACCTCATTCGTGCGGCCGTGGGGATTTCTATCTAAACGTTCTTTTTTGCCACGAATAAACACAAATGGACACGAAGATCGGAAGGTTAAAGGAAAGAATCATGTATTAAATAATTTATTCGTGAGCGTTCGTGTCAATTCGTGGTTAGGTTGTGAAGTCAATATTAACAAATCCGGAGAATATTACCTAAATGCTGGAATCGGAAGAACAAAATTCAACCTCCGATGTGATCCGGGAGGAGATCCGGAATCAATCCCAAAACGAAGCCGAAGCGATTCTGGCTCAGGGTGAGAAAGAAGCACTGCAGATTTTGGATTCGGCCCGGGCTGAAGCCGAAAAGATCCATGCCGATCGCATCCAAAAAGCCGAGATTCAAGCGGAAGGTATTCGCAAAAAGATACTGTCCGGGGTTCATTTAGAAGTGAAACGCCAGACATTGCGAGCTCGAGAATCATTGCTCTCAACTATCTTTGATAAGATAAAAGAGAAACTGTTTGCATTTCGCCAAACTGAGGCATATGCGAATTATTTAAAAAGATTGGTCGCTGAAGGAATGACGGCCCTGGATGCCGAAATAATCCAGGTTTTAGGGGGTGATGTGGAAAGGGCACTTCTTCAGAGGGATTTCATCAAAGAGATAGAAAAAGATGTGCTGACCCGCACAGGCAGAGAGATCAAACTCAAGGTTTCTGAAAGAATCCTCCCGGAGGGCGGTGTGGTTTTGGTCTCCTCGGATGAGAAGATGTTGTTCGACAATCGCTTGACCACCCGTATGCAGAGAATGCGAAATCAAATGAGATTGAAAGCCGTGAAGCGGGTGATGGAATAATTTTGTTTACCACGGAATCTCACGGAGAACCACAGATGAATAAAAACAGCAATTTGTTGTTCATGGATTATTTATTTTTTTTCATTTCTCTCTGTGCTGTTCCGTGTGGATCTGTGGTAAAAAAAATGATTTTAGGGTGCACAGGAATGGATGAGGAGTAACTGTTGTACGAAGTGATCGGTAGAGTCAGCCGGGTATTGGGACCGGTGGTTCATGCAAAGGGCGTCACCATCGCCCATATGCTGGAATTGGTTGAGGTGGGTGAAGACCGTCTGATCGGGGAGATTGTCCGGCTTCAAGGGGATGAGATTACCATCCAGGTTTATGAGGATACGACGGGTTTGGCTCCGGGAGCTGCCGTGTATGGTTCCGGCATGCCGTTATCGGTGGAGTTGGGACCGGGGCTGATTGGTTCTATCTATGATGGTGTGCAACGGCCCTTGGAGGAGATAAAAAAGGTTTCCGATTATACGATTCAGAAGGGAATTAAAGTCGCGGCACTGGACAGGGACCGGAAATGGCTTTTTCTTCCGAAGGTGAAAAAAGGGGAGAAGGTCAAGCCGGGTCAGGTTTTGGGAATTGTGCATGAGACGGAACGAATTGACCATCATGTTTTGGTGCCCCCGGCTTGCTCGGGTGAAGTCATCCAAATTGTGTCCGAAGGGGAATATACCGTCGATGAAGAGATCTGTCTGATTCAACAGGGGGCGGAAAAGGTGGGGCTACAATTGTATCACCGATGGCCTGTTCGGAAACCAAGACCCATTGAAGCCCGTTTACATTCTCAGGTCCCTCTCATTACCGGACAGCGTGTCATCGATACCCTGTTCCCTGTGGCCAGGGGCGGGACTGTCACTGTTCCCGGGGGATTCGGAACGGGCAAGACAATGGTGGAACATCAACTGGCAAAATGGTCGGATGCCGATGTGGTGGTTTATATCGGGTGTGGTGAACGGGGAAATGAAATCACCGATGTCCTTCAGGAATTCCCCAAATTGACCGATCCCAGGACGGGGCGTCCTCTCATGGAAAGAACGGTTCTCATTGCCAACACCTCCAACATGCCGGTCGCTGCCCGGGAAGCCTCGATTTACACAGGCATTACCATCGCAGAATACTATCGGGATATGGGCTATCATGTGGCCATCATGGCAGATTCGACATCCCGTTGGGCAGAAGCACTTCGCGAACTCTCGGGACGCATGGAAGAAATGCCGGCCGAGGAAGGATTTCCTGCCTATCTTCCAACGCGATTGGCGGAATTCTACGAAAGGGGTGGTTTGGTGAAGGCCCTGGGAGGAGAAGAGGGGTCCATCACGATTATTGGTGCAGTCTCACCTCCCGGAGGAGATTTTTCCGAACCTGTGACACAACACACCAAGCGATTCGTCAGGGCATTTTGGGCCTTGGACAGGGATTTGGCCAATGCAAGGCATTATCCGGCTATTTCCTGGCTCGATTCGTATTCTGAATATGTCGAAGATGTCAAATCCTGGTGGAATGAAAACGGGGATCCCGAGTGGACGGTATTCAGGAACGAGATACTGGATCTGCTGCAGCGGGAGGCCAAACTTCAGCAAGTCGTAAAACTCGTGGGTGCCGATGTTCTGCCCGAGAGCCAGAGGCTCATTCTGGAAGTATGTAATCTCTTTAAAAATACTTTTCTTCAACAGTCGGCCTTTGATCAGATTGATATGTATTCTACTGTACAAAAACAGGTCAAGATGTTGAAAATTATTGTGACCTATTACAGAATGGGGCAGGAAGCCGTAAAGAAAGGGGCGACTCTCATTAAATTGAGACGCATGAAAGTCGTGTCCGAGATTACCAGGATGAAGTTTAGTGTTGCCAATGATGAGGTCGAGAAATTAGATGCACTTCAGGAGAGACTGGAGAGAGAAATGAGGCGGTTAGAGGAGATCTATAGTGGATTTTAATGCAGAAAATTTATTGAAATCCAGAGAATATCAGGGTGCACAACAAATCATCGGCCCTTTACTCTTTGTCGATCAAATACATAACGTTGGATTTAATGAACTGGTTGAAATCAAGGGGGGAGGTGAAGGGCAGAGGTTGGGTGTGGTCCTGGAAGCGAGTGAGGGTGCCGCGGTCATTCAAGTATTTGAGGGGACAGCAGGACTTTCCCTGACAGATACAGTGGTGCGATTCCGCGGTGAACCGCTCCGGTTACCTGTGAGCCGCGAAATGTTAGGAAGGGTTTTTGATGGTCTGGGCCGTCCCATCGATGATGGACCCGATCCCATTACCGAGGAACGTTGGGATGTGAACGGCGTGCCCATTAACCCAACGGCCCGTACTTATCCCACCAAGTTCATCCAAACAGGAATTTCGGCCATTGACGGAATGAATACATTGGTAAGAGGGCAAAAACTGCCCGTTTTTTCGGGTTCAGGATTGCCCCACAACCGTGTCACGGCTCAAATTGTCCGTCAGGCCAAGATCGTGGGCGAGGATGTTTCATTCGCGATTGTCTTCTGTGCCATGGGTGTCAAGCACGATGTGGCGAGAAGCTTCATCGATAATTTTCAAGAAACAGGAGCCATGGAGAATGTCGTGCTCTTTCTCTCGTTGGCTGATTCGCCATCGGTTGAACGACTCGTCACGCCACGAACGGCGTTGACCATGGCCGAATATTTGGCCTTTCGGGAGGATATGCATGTCCTGGTGATTCTTACCGATATGACCAATTATTGTGAAGCCCTTCGAGAGGTTTCTACACTCCGGGGCGAGATCCCCTCCAGGAAAAGTTATCCCGGTTATCTCTATTCCGATCTGGCCTCCATTTATGAGCGAGCCGGAATGGTAGAGAGTTCCGAAGGATCGATTACACAGATGCCTATACTCACAATGCCCAATGATGATATCTCCCATCCGGTACCCGATTTGACCGGGTATATCACCGAGGGTCAGATTGTATTGGAGAGGGATCTTTTTCAGAAAGGGATTTATCCGCCCATTGCCGGACTGCCATCTCTTTCCAGGCTGATGAAAGACGGCATCGGTCCCGACATGACCCGGGAGGATCACGCTCATATCGCCAGTCAGCTTTTTGCTGCCTATGCAAAGGTGAAGGATGTCCGGGCATTAGCTTCGGTCATTGGTGAAGAAGAACTCGCGCCTCTGGATCATACCTATTTAAAATTTGGCGATGCTTTTGAAAACGAGTTTCTCTCTCAGAAAGAGAATGAAGAGCGTTCCATCGAAGAAACGCTCGATCTGGGCTGGAAAGTGATTTCCATCTTGCCGCCGGAAGAACTACATCGTATTACTGAGGAAGAATTGGTGAAGTATTATGGTATATAATATCGGTTGGGAATGGAATAAGATATGAAAAAAGGAGTGTTTAAACCCTCATGATCCCTGGGAGAAAAATCAATTGGATCATCATCGTCCTTTTTTTCCAGGGGACGGTTTTCGGAATCCCTATAGCCAACACAAGCCACGGGCGGGGAAAAGAACAAATATCGCTCTTAAAAAATATCCCTCAAAATATCTTTCCCGTGAGAAGAGATGTCCCTGTCTTACCCGATGTGATTGTTGTCAAAAGGATTTCCAACGGTCTTTCAAAGGGGGGAGAAGGATTCCTGAAAGTGGGTGCCATTTCTGAAGATCACATGTTTCCCGCACACCGAAATAAGAATACAAGATTATCACTCATTTTTCAAATCCGATTACTTCCGGGCAGTGATGTATTTCGATCCTGCGAAATCCTGAGCAGGGATCCGCAGGTGATATGGGCCGAGCCCGTTTATAAACTCAGACCTTTCTATGACCCCAATGATCCCCAATTGGATAAACAGTGGTACATCGATAAGGTAGAGGCACGGGCCGCATGGGACCTCAGGACGGATCGTGAAGTGATCATCGGGATTGTGGATACCGGTATCTATTATGACCATGATGATCTGACAGACAATATCTGGACGAATCCGAATGAAATTCCGGGTGATGGTATCGATAATGATAATAATGGGTATGTCGATGATATTCGAGGATGGGATTTTGGGGGTGCACAAAGGGGTGAACCGGACAACGATCCCAGAGAAAGAGGGGCGATTCACGGCACGGGTGTTGCCGGTGTGGCCGGTGCTGTTACGGATAATGGCATCGGTATCGCATCGCCTGCATACAGGGTGAGACTCATGCCCGTAAAAACGTCCGTTGACGCGGATCCGGAGAATTTTATCATATATGGATATGAGGGCATTGTGTATGCGGCCGACAATGGCGCCCATATCATCAATTGCAGTTTTGGCGGATCGGGTGCTTCCAACGCAGGCAGGGAAGCCGTTGATTATGCCCGTCAGAAGGGTGCTCTGGTGGTGGCTGCCGCAGGGAATGAAAACAGTGCAATCCCTTTGTACCCGGCAGCATATCCGGGTGTACTATCCGTCGCTGCGACGAATCAGAGCGATACCAGAGCCAATTTTTCCAATTTTGGCTATTGGGTCGATGTTTCGGCCCCTGGAGATCAGATTTTTTCAACCTGGGGGCCGGATGATTATGAATACCTGAGGGGCACGTCCTTTTCTTCTCCTCTAACCGCCAGTATCGCGGCTCTTATTAAAGGAATCCATCCTGAAAGGACGGGCGATCAGATAGGGGAACAGATCCGGATTTCCACCGATCCCATCGACCATTTGAATGCATCCTATGCAGGCAAGCTGGGTCGGGGGCGGGTGAATGCTTTCAGGGCACTGACCGTGGACGAGCCTTCCATTCGGATCGTGAACTATAATCTTTTAGAGGGACCGGGCAGCAACCACGATGGGATTTTCGATCCGGGTGAATTCCTATTTCTTACACTTCATATGCGGAACTATCTGGCGCAGGCTCAGGGTGTCAACATCAAAATCAAATCTAATCACCCCGATGTTAAGATTCAAAACGACCAGTTTCAAGTGTTCAACTGGAATACCATGCAGAGTTGGAATAATCAGATTAATCCGGTAAGGATGGAGATTTCACCAGATGCCCAAAGAGGACAGACCGTCGACGTTTTTGTGGATCTCGATGCCAATAATGGATATCAAGATTTTGATCACTTCGCTTTTGATATATCCCCCGTCTATGCAAACATACAGGGGGGGAATGTACGGTTGACACTCACGTCGATGGGAAAATTGGGGTATATTGACTTTCCGATGAATCAGCAGGGCGTGGGGTTTGTTTTCGGAAGTGATGAGAACCTGTTGTTCGAAGGCGCGGTCATGGCGGCCACTTCCCAGTATTGTGTTTCAGATGTGGCCAGAGGTGCTGAACAGAGTGTACAGAACAGTGATTTCGAGACAGCCATGGGTGGTGAACTCGTCATCGAGATCCCGGGTGATATGGCTGATGAACAGGCAACAGCAATCTTCACAGATGAAATGACATCCAATGCCTTGAATCTGGGCATTATACTGACCTCCCTGGTCTTTAAGGATCCACCGGACGATGATTATGTGCTCCTGGCATATCGGCTGTACAGTTTGACTCCGACCATCCTCGAGGATTTTTATTTTGGTTTATACATGGATTGGGATGTGGGGAGGAAGGCGGCCGAGAACAAGCCTGGCTTCATTGAAGATTTGAGCCTTGGGTATGTCTATGATCCGAGTATGTCTTTGTATGGTGGTCTGTCGGTTATCAGTGAGGACGGTGTCACCGCCTATAAATCCGTTAAAAACGATGATAGTCAGGAGGGTGTCTACGATGGATATAAAGACACGGAGAAGTGGGCACATCTCTCAGGGGGGATCCAGGATATTGATCATGAAACGCTCAGTGATTATTCGCACGTCCTGGGTGTTGGACCGCTGACTCTAAATGTGGGCGATACGCTGTTGGTGGGATTTGCCGTTTTAGGAGGAACAGGATTCGATGATCTCAGGACCAATGCCTTTGCTGCGAGAGAAAAGTGGCAGACACTTTTCCAAGAGACGGGTGTGAATGACCATCCGCACACAATCCCATTGAAATTTGCCCTGGATACCAATTATCCCAATCCATTTAATCCTTCGACAACGATAGCCTATACGGTGGCACAAAAATCCCTGGTTACGCTGACCATACACGACATTTTAGGACGAGAAGTCGCTCGACTCGTGGATGGTACACAACCATCGGGTCGGTATGAGGTTCTGTGGGATGGCCATACGCATCATGGCCGGGCACCCAGTGGGGTTTACTTTTACAGGTTGCAGACAGCAAATTTCGAGAAGGTCCGGAAGATGGTACTCCTGCAATAACTCGGACAAAGGAGGCGATAGTGATCGGTGATATTGTTATAGCGAATGTAGTGGCCAGTGCATGTCTCGTTCTTTTGATCTACTTTTTGGACATCAATGAAAAAGAACCTCCATGGACTTTGGTCCGTATCTATATTTTCGCCATTCTGATGACCTTCCTCTTCGGTAAGTTAAAGGGCTTTCTTTTTACTCGATTCGAATGGGAATTTTCAACACTGTTTAATAATTATATTGTAGCCGGCTTTTTCGAGGAACTCTTAAAATTCTTGGTGGTCATGATTTTTGTCTGGCCTTTGAAGTCTTTCAATGAAGAGACAGATGGGATCATTTACTATCTTGTGGTGGCGGCTGGATTTGCCGTGCTGGAGAATGTGGGATATTCCTTTCAATTTGTGATCAGCCCCTATGTGTATGGTATTCAAACCGGGGAAATGGGTGTTTACAGAGAGGCATTACAAAAGATCGTTCTTTTCCGGGTCTTTTCCGGTCACATCTTTATCAATGTGGTCAGTGGATTTTTCCTGGGTTTGGCCCGGAGGAAACATAAGTCGTGGCTTCTCATTCCGGGATTTTTTGCAGCTGTCCTGTTACATGGTACCTGGAATCAGGCGGCTACTATGGG
>CAZYTI010000147.1:0-8198 GCA_964650065.1 uncultured bacterium | reverse complement strand
GCAATCTGGATTTAACAGTGCCGGTAGGTACATCCACTATTTGTGCAATTTTCTTTAATGTGAACCCCTCATAAAAACGAAGATATGCCATTTGACGATATGCAGGTTCCAACTTTTCAAGGAAGTTATCAATTTCATTGTGGAGTTCCTGATGAATGAGTCTGTTTTCCGGAGTATCCATAGTTAAATTTGTATCGGTCTTCACTCCTTCTTCAAACTTACTTTTTTTCACCCTTTTTTTCTTTTCAAGAGAATGAATACAATGATTCCTGGCAATGATATAAACCCAGGTGTTGAATGAATAGATGGGATTATACTTTTCCATGTTTTGATATACTTTCAACATGATTTCCTGCATTAAATCTTCTGCATCTTCGCCCACCATTTGCCTGATGAAAAAAAACAGCCGCTTATAGTATTGCTCCCAAATTTCATCGAATACGTCCTGCTTGGATTGAGTATCTCTTCTGGAATAAAAAAATACTTTCCACTGATCGACCGAACTGGGCACGCGACAACTCCGTCTAATGTGTTACATCAATATATACCGAAAATTATCAAAAGGGTTCATTTTTAATTTTTTGTCCCCTTTCATTCATATCAACCTTACCTCGTTAATATTCAGATCGGGGACAAAAAATTAAAGGAGGACCAATTCAATAATTTCATGGTCCCGTAAAAAATAGACAATATCCAGGATTTCATTTATAAAAGCTTTCTCAATGGAGGCCCTCTCCAGAAGACTCTGAATGCTCTTGGGCTCTTCGGTAGGGAATGGAAGATAAAAAAGAAATTTACCCTGATTTTCAGTCAGACTGACTTTTCGTTCCTCCCGATTTCGTGTCTTTGCACTGAATAGTGTGATGTTGGAGATCCAATCACCCTTAGGAGAGGTTTTAAAATGACAGTTGGCGTTTTTCTTTTCTTTGATTAATATTTTTTGGAGTTCCCGATCCTCGTCACCGATGTCTTGAAGTTCTTTAAGGTCAAACTCCAATTTTATTTGTTTTTTCTCCAGCGTATACCTGAAATAGGGACGTTTTTTCTCAAATACTTCTTCTTTTGAAACATAGCCCAGCGATTCCAATCCTTCGAGGAAATCTTGTGCAGTCTTTATATGTAAATTCAATCGCGAAGCCGCCTCTGATGCAGAGATGGTTTGATAAGTCACCAGGAGTCGCAGTAAATCTTCTGCAAAGGCTTTGGAAAGCAGATTTGAAATTTTTGATACTGTGTTAAAATCCATCATGACTTTAATTCAGTGATTATACGCATTTCAGTGCCATCTTGATAGTATTTCAGAAAACGTTTAAACACATTCCCGATCGAAGCACAGAGTTGATCAAAAGTAAGCTGTTCTTTATATCGTCTATAATCATATTTAGAAATATGGACCGAAATATTGCCCTCATAATCAAAGGTGAGGTAACTGGTTTTTTCAAGAGGAGGATTTGACAACGGGCTTATACCCATTGAGAAAACAAGCGTAATGCCATTCTTTTGCACTTTAGACCGGGCAATGGACCGGCCGCTCATGAAGCGAGAAAATCCGAGGATCTCCTCTTTAGAGTATTCGGTTGTTCCTGCAGAATAAGGACGGGCTGTAAACCCGTTGGTGGTTTCGTATATGACTTCCGCAGCCAGCTTGAACAGGTTTCGTGCATTGTTATTGAGCCGACTATGTCTACTGAGAATCGGCCAAGTAAACAGGATGAATACGATGAAAGCAGTGACGTGAAGGCCATACGTTAATGGGGAAAAAAAAGCGAATCGTTTAAAAGCCAGCAGACAATGCCATGATCCGGTGCCCAGCATGAGGTATAGCATGAGAATGGTAACGAGCCTTGTTTTTAAAAAATCAATAACACCTAAAATGATAAAGAAGGCCCCGAATGACCAAACCACAAAATTGAATGTGCCCGTATTTTGAAATTCAATGACAATGAAAAATAAAAAAACAAACACCGCAACCGGTATCATCCATCCAATTGGGCCTTTAAGTTTTGAATAATTTTCCATTTTAAGATCCTGTTTATTGTGAGAAGAGAAAAAGATGGCGAACGTTTTTCAGTCTCTTTCCATTATTGACCGAATTCAAAATTCACCCTGGCTTTCGTCGTCATTTGCTGTGGAATTTCAATCCCTGCCCCTATCACGGTGATTATCCCTTCCGCCTCAGAATCGGTTTCCATATGTACAAACATGCCTCTTGTATAGGCAAAATAAATTGTGCCTTCATCCATCTGATATTGCAACACATATCCCTTTGGACCCATGAGAGATTTGATCCCTGCACAGTTAAAAGAAAAAACAACGGTTCCTACCATCAACAGCGGAACTAAACATTGTCCTTTCTTCATTATCTTTCCTCCTTTTTCTTTTTACGATTTACTATTAAGTTGCATTCATCCTGTCAATGATCCGATAACCAGCACCTTTCTTATGTAATTCCAAAAATTCAACAAACAGGTTACCCAGAGAGGAACAGAGCTGGTCGAATGTCAATTCTTCTTTATATTTCTCATAATACTTCCTGGATATATTGACCAAGACATCTCCATTATCATTGAAAATGATATGTGTGAGACCGGACCAGTCATTACGCAGATATAACACATGTTTATATGAATACTCCAAAAGGTGAATGGTTCGATTCTTTTCATGATATGGTAATGCTATGAGATGCTTTGATAAAAATCCGGAGAAGGCTTTCATTTCTGAGCTTAAGAACACTGTATTTCCAGAAACGTAAGGTCTAGGTGTAAATCCGTTTGAAATTCCATTGACAGGTTTTGCGGCCAATTCTAAAATCTCGCGAACACGAGGTTTTACTTTTTTTGTTATATTGATGTATATCCACCATAATCCAAAAATCAATACACCGAATAGAAAATACTCGCCTATTGACTCAGAATAGAAGACACGAACCAAATTTGCAGTCACTAAAAATAAAAACATTAAAAAACCAACAATAAAATACCAGTTCTTGGTCTTGACGGTTAGAATAAAACTCCATAGTGCACTAAACATCATGAGTAGTGCCCCTACTAAAAAGGTCACATTCACACCATAGAAGAGACGTATCAAAATAATTGCACAAAAGAAGAGCAATCCAATAAATATTTTTTTGCCCATACTCGTATCTCGTTTTAACTTTTTATTATTTCTCATTTTTATCACCAAAGTCTCTATATCATTATACTTCAGTCCAAACATTCTCTTTCAATGCATTCATTCGGTCTATGATGACAAAGCCTTTCCCATTCTTATGCAGTTCATAGAAGTCAACAAACAAATGACCCAGGGAAGCACAGAGTTGATCGAAGGTGAGTTCATCTTTGTACCATGAGTATGTTTTCTGCTGAATATTGACCAAGACATTTCCATCAAAACAAAATGCAACCCAGGTGTCTTCTTTGTAATCATTTTTTAACCACAACATGCGCAGGTAAACATTACCCGAAAGCACAAATACCACCCTGTCCTTTTCATAATATGGAACTGTAATGAGATGCTTAAAAATAAACTTGGTAAATTTTTGAATTTCATTCTGGGAATAATCTACTTTTCCAGCAGGGAAAGGGCGTTGTGTAAACCCATCTTCGTTATCTTTTATAGGCCGTGCTGCAAGTTCAAATACTTCACGGAACCGCCATTTAATTTTCCTGGTATAAATCAGATAAATAACAGCACCTATCATACAAAGATGGAATGCAATTTCAATTTGACGGTTTGCATGAATATCATTCTCCCGCGACCAGTAAAGAAGAGAAGCAATCATAAAACCGATGGTGATGATGATGTTCCCTGTATTTTTTGTCCTGTAACTCTGAACGGCATTCACTACCGCTATGATAAAATAGACCAGGGCAATACCTCTGATTCCCCCAAGAAAGTTAACCAGTAAAAATATGAGAATTACCGTCCCCCCAACAACGAATGCGAGTTCATGTCGTGGCAATCTTAATTTCTTTACGTGTTCCATTTTCTCACCTTATCGATTATTTTGTTGCCGTCCCCTTTTCCGTATAATTCAAGAAATTCAATGAACAAATTACCGAGGGATGAACATAGATGATCGAAAGTGAATTCTTCCCTGAATTTTTGATAGTCCTTTTGGGCAATGTTCACCGAGACTTTACCGTCTAAATTGAAAGAGATATAGGTATCCTTTAATACATTCGGTCTTCCAAACCAGAATTTACTCTGGTCTGTCAGTGCCAATATGATTCCATCTTTCTCGATATAAGGGAAAGCAAGAAAATGTCTTTTTAAAAATTTAGCAAATTGATAGAGCTTTTCTCGGGTAAATGTTGCTTCACCTACCGGGAAAGGACGGGGTGTGAATCCATCGGCAGTTCCATTTACAGGTTTTGCTGCAAGTTCCAATAGGTGGCGATAATGGGAATTATACTTCGAATTCATATAGAGTAAATAAAAATATAATATATATAGAAGAACGATAGTAACTGTAAAGAAAAAGCCATTGTAATCGAAAAGATACCTCACCGACATCGTTAAATTAATGAGAATCAGGCTCAAACTGAGAAAATCTTTTCTTATTAACCAGAGTGTCAGATTAAAAACGCCAAACACCAAAAAGAGAATACCATACGCTTTGAGCTCAGTTTCCTCATCCAGCACGGCACTGATAATAATAAAAACAGAAATGAGGACAATTGAAACAACGACAATCAGCGCAAATATGGCACCCCATTTAGTGGGTTTCAATTTGGTCGGAGTTTCAATGTCATTCTTTACCAAAATTTTCCTCCCCGAAATCTACCAATGAATGATGCGATAATGGCCCACCTTCTCGGTTTTAACTTTCTAACAAAATACATGAATACTCCAACGCCCAATTTGAACAATAAAATGAATAATAGGATAAAATAAAATCTGTGTTAAGCTTCAGCCAAAACTTGTTCTTTCAACGCATCCATTCTATCAATTATCCTTAGGCCCTCGCCCTTTTTATATAGTTCCAAGAATTGCTTAAACAGATCACCCAAAGACTGGCAAAGCTGGTCAAAGGTCAATTCGTCTTGATAGCGTAAATAAGTCCTGTGTGAAATGTTCACAGAGACATTTCCATTAAAATCTAAAGCCACCCATGAATCTTTGGTATAGCCATGCTTTAAGTTGAGTAAATGCTTGTATATCTTCCCGGTCACTACGATCACGACTCTGTCTTTTTCAATGTAAGGTACAGCGATCAGATACCTGAATATACATTTCGAAAATTTCAGTATTTCTTCTTTATTGGAATCTACTTTGCCAGTCGGCCGAGGACGTCCGGTAAATCCATCCCTTGTATCATGAATCGATTTCGCTGCCAGTTCTAAAATTTCCCTTTCCCTCCATTTCATTTTTCGTGTCAATAGAAGATAAACCGCCCAGAATGCAAAGAATACAGTACCTACGGCAACATATGGGCGAATAAAAGTAATCCGGTCCGAAAAGGTCCATACGAGTAAGCCTCCAAAAACCAGACTAAATATGCTAACCCAATACACAGGATTTTTCGTTTTTAAAAGGTAAATAAATACATACAGTATCAAGTAGAGATACCAGCAGCAAAATGAAATCACAAATCCCCTTGTCCCGTAGTGAACATTGATGAGTATAAATGCACTGATGACCATTGCTATTAATAATAACTCAGCTCCGAATTTGGGGGATCTTAATTTTTTAGGCTCAAACATTTTTTCTCCTAAAAAAACACAATGACGAGACAGATGATCATTAAAACGAGATGAGCCGGATCCTTTGTACGTGCCAACAGAATACAATTCATGAAAATAACTCCGGAGTTGAAAAGGTCATTACCTGTGCATAACGATGTGGTTACGAGCATATTTATCTTGAACCAGAAAAAGATGATGGTTATCCACCCCAAAAGCACACCGGCACCTATTAGGATCAGCTTACCCGACATTTGTCTAACAATATTTTTCACGATCAATGCCAATTTTATTACTTAATAACAAAATACAATCAACTGATAATTTGAACACAAATGACATCAATATATTCTCATAGTTCAATCTTAGTTAACTTCATTTCGAATGAAGTATACTAAAATTAAATTAAAAAGTCAAGGAAAAAATAAATATTAAAAATATTTCTTTGACATATACATCTTTTTTATTAATATATAACGATTAGATTTTCAGATTCCCCCTACCGTTTTCTGACCATTTTGATCTATTTACACGAGGAGGACCAGCCATGTTACTCCATCATGAATTTGTAAAAAATGCCAAGAAATTCAGCAAGAAAATGGCCATCATCGATAAGACCACGGGCAGAGATGTACCCTATGCCCGGGCTTTGATCGGGTCCCTGATTCTTGCCAAAAAATTTAAACATTTTGAAGAGGGATATATTGGTATCATGATTCCGACTTCCGCAGGGTCCTTCCTATCGATCCTCGGGGTGCTGATGGCCGGAAAAGTACCGGTCATGATCAACTACTCCACCGGTGCTGCCGACAACTCCAAATACGCCCAAAATAAATGCGGTTTTAAAACCATTGTGACATCGCGAGCCCTGCTGGAAAAAATCGACTGCCCCATGGTTGATGGTATGATCTGTATCGAAGATATCATGAAAAAAATCACGACCGTTGATAAATTATCCGCAGCCCTAAAATCAAAGCTCCCACTGAAAACGATTACCAATTCCTTTCCCGGCAAGGAGCCTGATGATAACATCGTCATCTTGTTCACCAGTGGAAGTGAAAAAGAACCCAAGGCCGTTCAGCTGACCCATCGGAACATTGGCTCGAACATGATGGCAGCAGTTGAGCGTCTTCGGTTAACGAGTGATGATGTGATGATGTCAATTCTTCCGCTGTTTCATGTTTTTGGGCAGAGCGTAAATTTCTGGTTACCCATGATCACGGGGATGACGGCCGTGACATATGCAAATCCCCTGGACTATAAGACAATTCCGGATATCATCAGAGAACAAAAGACGACCGTCATGGCCGCGACCCCGATATTCTTCTCAGGATACTTAAGAGAATCAAAACCCGGTGATTTTGAATCCCTCCGCGTGATGATCGCAGGCGCCGATAAGGTACCCGACTCACTTCGGGAAGGCTCTCAAAATAAACATGGCGCCGTACTCTTGGAAGGATACGGTACAACTGAAACGAGCCCGGTCATTTCAGCGAACACACATGAGGCCAACAGACCGGGCAGCATCGGAAAGCCGTTTCCCGGAGTTCAGGTGAAAATAACGAATATGAATACCGGCGAAGAACTATCAGCCGGTGAAGAGGGGAAAATATTCGTAAAGGGCGATCTGGTGATGAAAGGATATTATGGCGACATCGAGGAAACCTCTCTACGCATAAAAGACGGCTGGTACGATACTGGGGACATGGGCATGATGGATGAAGACGGATATCTCTGGCACCGGGGCAGGCTGAAACGGTTTGTGAAAATCGGCGGTGAGATGATCTCTTTGGTGAAGACGGAGAGTGTTCTGGAGGAGATCCTTCCTGAGGGGATCGGTTGCTGTGTTGTGGAAGTCCCGGATCCCCGGAAAGGGGCCAGGCTGGCAGCCGCTGTCACGGGAAAAGTGAATGATAAGGAGATCATTAAAAAATTAGCTGGAAAGTTACCCGCCATTGCCATTCCCAATCAATTCATCCTATTCGAGGAATTACCCAAAATGGGAAGCGGAAAAATGGATTTTAGAACCATCACAGAAATGGTGAGGGAAAAATTGTTGAAATAATCTGTTTTAAGCCATGTTAATTACACTAGAATTCCCATTGGTTCTTACCGTTGGGAATTCTTTTATTATACATCACAAAAAATCGGATTGACCGAATAAACTTTTCTCATTTTTATGAGTATACAGATTGTATCACATAAATAATATTAATAATTTCTCTGTGTGCTCTGTGGTTAGTTTTTAACAATAGGAATTATGGAACTGGAGGTATTTATGAAAAAAATCCTGATTCTTACTTCACTCTTTATCAGTACAATCATCATTTCGGCACAAACACGTGTTGAAGATGTTGAGACATTCACACTGAAAAACGGTTAGTGATTTATTTCATAAATACGATGACATAAAATATTTGACAGGATGTACAAGAAGAACAGGATATATTTTATCTTGTTTATCCTGTCATCCTGTCTAACATCTTTTTAAATACGTCATCAAATTTATAAAAC
>CAZYTI010000146.1:0-8202 GCA_964650065.1 uncultured bacterium | reverse complement strand
ACAAGGGCCGTTGATGCGAACGACCCTGTATCGCCTATCTGAGAATGAACATGTGCTTCTCCTTGTGATGCATCATATCATTTTTGATGCCCTGTCCGCTCAAGTGCTTCTCAAAGAACTCACCCAGTCCTATCAGAACGGTATCGATAAAACACAGACACCTTTACCAGAGCTTCCCATTCAGTATGACGATTTTGCTCTATGGCAACGTCAATCTATGAGGGAGGGATATGAACAACAATTGACCTTCTGGAAAAAATACCTTGACGGCATAATCCCGATCTTAAAGTTACCCACCTACCACCACAGACCGGATTTACAGACCCACAACGGCGCCATGAGTAACCATGAAATCCCCAATTCAATTCTCGAATCCCTGGAAAACATGTGTCGACAGGAGAATTGCACGCTCTTTATGCTCCTTTTCACGGCGTTCAATATTTTGCTATATCGGTACACAGGACAGGAAGACATCACTATCGGCACGCCCATCTCTGATCGCAACCTTGTCGATTCGGAACCGCTGATTGGATTTTTTATCAACATGCTGGTGCTCCGGACCCGCATACACGGGGATCCCACATTTTCTGAACTCCTCTGTCATGTTCGGGAGTCTGTATTCGAGGCTTATGACCATCGTCATTTTCCCTTTGAGAAACTTATAGAGGAAATGCAGCCCGAGCGTGACCTGAATCGAACTCCATTCTTTCAAATCGTGTTCAATTTTGAAGATTTCCCATCTGAATCCATACAAATGGACGATTTATCTATTACAGAATTTGATCTCGATATCGGTATCGCACATACCGATCTCACCATGGAGATCCGTAAAACAGCCAATGGACTGACTTTACTAATTGAATACAACAGGGATCTCTTCGAAAGAGAAACGGTTCAACGTATTATCGGTCATTATCTAACCATATTAAGCAGCATTTTAGACAATCCGAATCAATGCATCTCTCAATTGGAAATGATGACAGATGCTGAAAAACAAAATATATGTGCCGATTGGAATTCCATAACAGAATATCCGGTGAGAACGTGTATTCATCAACAATTCGAAAAACAGGTCCAAAAGACGCCGGATCATACAGCCCTTACCTTTAAGGATACGCATCTCAGTTATATTGAACTGAATGCCAGGGCCAATCAACTGGCCCACTACCTGATCAAGCAAGGTGTCGGTCCCGATGTCCTCGTCGGCATCTATATTGAGCGATCCTTGGAAATGGTCGTGGCCGTCCTGGGTATACTCAAAGCGGGTGGTGCATACGTTCCCATCGATCCAGAATCTCCCCCTGCACGTCTTGTCCAGATTGCCGGAGATGCCGATATTAAACTCCTGCTTACCCAAAATGCCCTTGTTCAGCACACCAACCGAACTCCATGTAGACCCATCTGCATGGATCGGCAGTGGGTCACTATTTCTCAAGAGAACAAAGAAAATCCCGTAACCTCTGTCATGCCCGACCAACTGGCCTATGTCCTCTTTACCTCAGGAACCACGGGACAGCCCAAAGGTGTGCTGATTACACATCGCAACGTATCCCGCCTCTTCTCGGCTATGGATTCTTTGTTTCAATTCAATGACAGGGATGTATGGCCTCTCTTTCATACATTGGCTTTCGATTTTTCTGTGTGGGAAATATGGGGTTCCCTTCTCCATGGAGGACGGTTGGTCATCGTTCCCTTGCGGATATGTAAAGCAATCGATGCCTTCCACGACTTGTTGATACAGGAAAAAGTGACCATCCTCAACCAGACGCCGACCTGCTTCTACCAACTCATGGAAATCGATGGGAAGATGACTTCAAAAAATCCATTCAATTTGCGTCTCGTTTTTTTGGGTGGTGAAGCCCTCGATTTCCAAAGACTGCGTCCATGGTTCCATCTCCATGGAGACCAATCGCCTCAGCTGGTCAACCTATATGGCATTACTGAAACAACAGTCCATACCACCTATCGTCCACTGTGCAAGTCGGATCTTCACCAATCGGGGAGCATGATCGGTCGACACATTCCCGATTCACAGGTTTTTATCGTGGACAAAACCATGAATCTGGTTCCCATTGGTGTTTATGGGGAGATCCTTGTGGGTGGAGCAGGCTTGGGCAGAGGGTATTGGGACCGTCCGGATCTAACCAGCGAACGGTTTGTTGAGTTATCCATAGAAGGGTCTCAAAAATCCAGGTATTACCGGACGGGTGACATTGGGCGATACCGATCTGATGGGGATATCGAGTTTCTCGGACGCATTGATCATCAGGTAAAAATCCGGGGGTATCGAATCGAGCTCGGCGAAATCGAAGCTGCCCTGAAACAGCACCCAGAGATCAAAGAGAGTGTCACCATTCCATCAGGGAAAGCAGAGGAAAAACGTCTCATCGCCTATTACACTTCCCATGAAAACCGTACCATACCGGAAAAAGAATTACGAAATTATCTCAAAAGAATACTTCCCGAATACATGATTCCTGCCATATTCAATTCCATGGAGTCTTTACCCCTCAATCCTCAAGGAAAAGTAAGTCGAAGAAATCTACCCGATCTCGACGATGCCCATCAAGAGAAAGAAGGCAAATCAGTTCAATCCAGAGGTGAAATCGAGACCGTATTTGAGACCACTGAAGAGCTTCGACCTGAAAATCAAGAACAACTCAAGCTCCCCGGAAATCCCATCGAGGAAGTCATCACCGATATATGGATAGAAACGTTGGGTCTCACCAAATTGGATATTCATGATAATTTTTTTGAACGTGGAGGCCACTCGCTTTTGGCAACACGGGTGATTTCAAGAATCCGTGACGTATTCAGGAGCAAAATTTCCGTCAAGGCCCTCTTCGAAAATCCTACAGTCGCTGGATTAACGGCTACCATCCTGGCCATTGAAAAACAACCTGAAAAAATTGAAAAAATTGCTGTACTCATAAATAAAATAAAAAACCTAACGGACAGAGAAGCTGAGCGACGCATAAATGAATGAACATGAAAAACAGGGACTGGACCTGACACCGCAAAAACGAAAGCTGCTGCAGCAGCTCATAAAAAAAGAAGGTTTAGACGGTCCTGATACTTCAACAATAACGCGACGTCAAACACAATCTCCCATACCTCTCTCTTTTGCCCAACAGAGACTCTGGTTTCTTGATCAATTAGAGCCCGGAAATTCTGTTTATAATATACCAATAGCTTGTAGAATCACCGGTCCTTTCCAAATATCCCTATTTCAACGAAGTATCGATGATATTATCCATCGGCACGAAATTTTACGCACCATCGTTCGTAAAAGTAACGGCGTGCCGGAACAATTGATAAAACAGCATACGACATTACCGATAAACGTAATCGACCTTACAGACACACCTGACGCTGAAAAGAAATGTCAAATCCGGGAAAGAATAATTATAGAAGGAAAAAAGCCTTTCGATCTCTCGCATGGTCCTCTCATCCGTATAAGTGTCATTCGACTCGGTGTGAAAGAGCACATATTGATCATCGTGATGCATCATATCATCTCAGACGGATGGTCATCGAGATTATTTTTTAGTGAACTGTCTCAACTCTACAAAGCTTTTTCCCAAGGGAAACCCTCTCCTTTATCCGAACTTCCCCTACAGTATGGTGATTTTGTACTTTGGCAACGAAGTTGGCTTCAAGGAGAAATCCTGGAATCCCAACTTCGCTATTGGAAGAAACAGCTTGATAAAACCCTGCATATCATTGATCTACCTTTTGATCATCCTCGTCCGTCAATTCAAACACATCGTGGGAATCGCAGTTATTTTCAACTATCAGACGAGACAACGACTGGGCTGAAAAGACGATGTCGTCAGACGGAAACGACAATGTATATGATGCTTTTGGCCGCTTTCAATGCATTACTCTACCGTTACAGCGGTCAAGATGATATTACCATAGGCACTCCCATAGCCAACCGCAACAGAACCGACACTGAAAATTTGATCGGTTTTTTCGTGAATACACTGGCCCTGCGAAACGATCTTTCGGGAGACCCGAGTTTTGAAGACCTTCTGCATCGAGTAAAAGAAGTGGCATTAGGGGCTTATGATCATCAGGATTTGCCTTTCGAACTCCTTGTTGATGAACTGAAACCAGAGCGCACTTTGAGTCACACGCCTCTATTTCAGGTCATGTTCATTTTTCAAAACTTTCCTGAAATCCGCTTCAAACTACCAGATGCCGATCTCAAAGTATTGGAAATGGATACAAGAACAGCAAAGTTTGATTTAACGATGATCATGGTGGAGACAGAAAAAAATCTCAAAGGATCCATTGAATACAGTACAGATCTATTCGAACCCGACACCATTAGTCGGATGATTGTTCACTTTCAAATTTTGTTAAAGGGGATCATTGCGAACCCGGAAAAGAGGCTCTCAGAATTGCCGGTCCTCACGGATCAGGAAATCGAAGTCATTCTGAAGCAATGGAACCATACGGAATCAGAATATCCGAAGCATACAAGTATCCATCAATTGTTCCAAATGCAATGCCGGAAAACACCGGATCGGATCGCACTGACATTTGGAAAAGATCGGATCACCTTTCAAGAACTGAACACCAAATCAAACCAACTGGCAAACCACCTCATCCATAAAGGAGTAAATCCAGGCAGCTTCATAGCAATCTGCATGGTACGTTCAATGGATATGGTCATCGGAATGCTCGCCATTCTTAAAACCGGCGGGGTTTATATTCCACTGGATCCAACGCATCCGGAAGCACGCATTGGTTATATGATCGAAGACGCTAACGTACCTTTCGTCCTGACTCACTCAAAATGGCAACCTATTTTTTCAAGTTCCCAGGCAAAAACAATTTGCTTAGACCTGGACCGCCACCTAATTAATAAAAATGATTCCGAAAACATCGAAATCCTCATCCCGTCCGATTCGCCTGCCTATGTGATCTACACTTCCGGCTCAACGGGTACACCCAAAGGTGTCATAGGTCTCCACAGGGGAGCGATTAACCGATTCACATGGATGTGGAAGAAATACCCTTTTACCGTCGATGAAGTCTGCTGCCAAAAAACCGCCATGGGATTTGTGGATTCGGTCTGGGAAATCTTTGGCCCTCTTCTGCAGGGTATTCCCAGCATCATCATTCCGGATGATATCGTTCGCGACCCACTGCGTCTCGTCCAATGCCTATCGAAGTATCAGGTCACCCGAATTGTACTGGTACCCTCGATATTGAAAATGCTGCTCAATAGAGCAGCAGATATCGAAAATCAACTGCATCGATTGAAATTATGCATCTCCAGTGGTGAAGCACTCTCACCGGAACTGGTCAAACAGTTCAAGAAGAAGCTATCCCGGTGTAAGCTCCTGAATCTGTATGGTTCTACTGAAACAGCGGGTGATGTTACATATTATGAGACCGATAACATGTCCCCGGATATCACCAATGTGCCCATCGGACGACCCATCGATAACACACAAATTTATATTTTAGATTCGAATCTGCAACCGGTACCCGTCGGGATCACCGGTGAAATCGCAGTGGGAGGCGATGGTCAGGCCCGGGGCTACTTAAACCGGCCCCAATTGACTTCCAAATCGTTCATATCGAACCCCTTTGAAAACAGCGAGCAATCCCGACTGTTTATGACGGGTGACCTCGCCCGATATCAGTCTGACGGGAACATCCAACTGGTAGGACGAATCGATCATCAAGTGAAATGGCTTGGCAATCGCATAGAACCCGGAGAGATTGAAGCAACACTGAGAAATCACAAGGACATCGAAGACGCCGTGGTCATGCTTCGGGAAGACGATTCCAATGAAGAGCAACTCGTGGCCTATATCACGGCAAGGGAAAAACGTGTTTTAAAAGTCGACCAGCTGAACCTATACCTGAAAGAGAAACTGCCCGATTATATGATTCCATCAGCCTTTGGGATACTGGAGGCGCTGCCCATTAATCCACACGGCAAAATTGACCATCTGGCCCTCCCGCCCCTCGGACACACACGGCCGGACATGGAGACATCCTACCAGCCACCTGTGGACCCCGAAATGAAGAAGGTGTGTTCAATCTGGGAAAATATGTTGAATATCAAACCTGTCGGAATCAATGACGATTTTTTCGTGCTGGGAGGGAATTCACTTTTGGCAGTACGGCTCTTTGCGGAAATGGAAAAAATCTATGATAAGGTCATTCCCTTGACCGTCATATTTCAGGCACCCACCATCGAACAGCTTGTTCCGATCATCCGCGAAGAACGATACACAACACCACATACTTCAATGGTTGAAATTCATTCAGAGGGGTCCAGACCGCCTTTTTACTGCATTTCTGCCGGAGAACATGTGACCGGTTTTGTACATCTATCACGATCTCTGGGCAAAGATCAGCCTTTTTATGCGCTTCCGGCATATCCCCAGGCATGGAGTCAAGACTTCGATTTTACCATGGAAGATCTGGCTGCACATTATGTGAAGGAGATCCGGTCATTTCAATCTAAGGGCCCCTATATGCTGGGAGGGTTCTGTATCGGAGGGCTCGTCGCTCTGGAAATGGCTAGACAGCTCGTCGAGCAAGGGCATAAGGTGGGTATCGTTGCCTTGATAGAGTCTCGTTTCAGCAGGCCCCGGCCGGCGAAGAAATCCATTTCAAAAGTCATCATGGTATGGTTCTATTTCCTGTTTTGGCTAATCCGTCTCCGATACCATTTGAACAAAATATTTTTTCTTACACTTCCCCAAAAAATACCCTATATTCAGGCATTAATCGAACGCGTGAAACAAAAAACAAAAACGACTTTTACTAGGAGAAAAGCTGAAGAAGATCTCACAGTTTCCATTTTGTTGGAACAGGATATGGCCAGGGCCCATCGAACGGCCTTGCTGAAAGAATATACCCCCGGGTCAAATTTCGGTTTTTCAGGCCACCGACCGAATTGTGACCCCCCATGAAAATTATCGATGGAGAAGCCTGGCTCAAGGAGGCGCAAACATCCACAAAGTCCCTGGAAGCCATCAGGGAGTGGACATGCAAAGACCGTTTTTTAATAAGAGTGTCTTGGACGAATCCAATGTCTGGGCCATAGCCGAAAAACTGAAAATAGTTATTGAAAACGTGCTCCAAACGGATTGAAATTAATAATGTAAAGTCTACACCATGGACGTCATAACCACCATCATCCTCCTGGGCATAATCCAGGGTATCTTACTCAGCATAGCCCTGCTCACCATAAAAAGAGGGTATCGTACTGCCAACCGTTTCCTCAGCCTTTTGATATTTTCTTTGGCGCTGAGTCTATACACACACATATTATCAAATACGAAATTCTACCTCGTATGCCCCCATTTGCTCCTGATCACGCACCCATTGCTGTTCCTATATGGCCCCTTTTTCTACTTCTACGCAAAATCACTAACAGCAACAAATTTGAAGTTGAAATCCAACACGATCCTCCACTTCGTTCCATTCGTGCTCCTCGTTATTTATTATGCGGTCACTTTTTATTTTAGGAGCGGCGACTATAAGATTGCCTTTAAGGAAGCCCACCTCGCCCAGAGGGGAATCATTTGGGGATTAATTACACCCATGCAAATGTTACAACTGTTTATCTATCTTTTCATGATAAACAGGCTACTTATTAATCACAAACGAGCAATAAAAGAATCCTTCTCATCCCTCGAAAGAATCAACCTCATTTGGATCCGCCTGATCGTCATTCTCTTTGCATATGGTGCCGGAACCCTCTCCATCATCCTGTTCATTAGAATGTTAGGATACGAGACCTTTGCCATGACCTACGGCCGGTATATATACGCATGTATCGTAACCATCAATATTTACATCATGGGTTACATGGGCATACGACAGCCCGAGATATTCACTGGAACCAGAAGTTCTGACCGCCGGAAAAAATACGAGAGTTCTCCTTTAACCAGGGAAAAATCGAAAGAATACATAGAAAAACTTCTACAGATTATGGATGAGAAGAAGCCCTACACCGATCCTGCGCTCACCCTGCATAAATTAGCGGATCTTCTGTTTCTTCCCAGTTATCAGCTCTCCCAGCTCATTAATGAACGGTTAAACCAGAACTTCTTTGACTTCATCAATTCACATCTCATCGAAGAAGCGAAGCATCGATTGCAAGACCCGGAGAGCAGGCAAAAGTCCATCGTCGCCATCGCAAGACCCGCCCCATTGACCATGCAG
>CAZYTI010000145.1:0-8245 GCA_964650065.1 uncultured bacterium | reverse complement strand
GGTACTCATCCCCAATCCCGAATCACGAATCCCTACGTGAATCACATTATCGGATGCTTCCAAGATAACGTTTGAACATCGGTAGCTCGTGTCCAGAGGGTAGACTGTGGCATTGGGGTAATCCTCTTTGAACTGGTGGATGAAGCGCGTGTCTGCACCCCGGAAACCGTAGATTGCCTGATTCGGATCTCCGATGACGTAAAGATTGGCATCACCATCCGGGATCAGATTTCGGATGAGCCCATATTGGGCACTGTTGATGTCCTGATATTCATCGATGAGAATATAAGGGTACTGCTCTTTATATTGAGAGAGAATCTCGGGGAATTGGTGAAACAACTGAGTGGGTACGGTTATCAAATCATCCAGATCGAAACTGTTGTACGCTTTCAGCAGGGATTCATATCGATGATAAATATCGGGCATGCCACTCACGTCGGTCTCATTCAGGGATTTTCTGTTCTGTTTAACGTCCGAAATGGCGTTACTCACTCCTTTGACACTTTTCTGCTCACATCCCAGTTCCTGATGGAGTATTTTTTCTTTCTCATCCCCATCGATGATCAGAAAGTGTTTGTCGCGTCCCGTCTCTGGGTGAACCGTTCTCAGGATCGAGTACCCAAAAGCATGAAATGTAGAGACATAAATCCGGGCGCCTAATTTTTCATCATTCAGGAGGTGTAATAGGCGATCTTTCATTTCGTTGGCCGCTTTGTTGGTAAAAGTCACGGCCAAGATGTTTTCAGGAAGGATGTTCTTTACTTGAATGAGATGTGCGATACGATGTGTGAGAACGCGGGTTTTTCCAGTACCCGGACCTGCAATGACCAGGGCCGGTCCTTTTCCATGTTCCACGGCCTGATGCTGATACACATTGAGTCCCTGGGGGGAAGCTTGATTCAAATCCACTCGCTGAGACGATTCATATTCTTCCTGGTTCTGTGCCCGAGCTCTTCTTAAACGATGGAATTCTTCTAAATCGAATTCAATTAGTTTTCTTGCTTTATATTGAGATCCCCTCTCTCTGACGAGATCCTGAAATAATATATCCTGTCCACCGAAATTTTTCGATTCGTTTTCATGAAACACACGAATCTGTCCAAATTCCCCGTCGAATCCCTCCTTGATAAAGACTTCCCTGTCCCGCATCCGGCGAATCGCCTCGCCCAAAAGATCGTTTCCTTTCCTGGCGATTTCATCGATGGGTAAATGAAACAGTATATTGAATTCGGATCCCATTTTTTGAATAAGGGAATGGTACATGTGGCCCACTTTTTTACTGCTAGGGCCCACGCCTGTTATTTCCGACAGGATCTCTTTCAGAGGAATCATCGAGTAGAAGGGTGGCCGATTCTCACTCTCGGACAAGGCTTCCCTATTCGAAAGTTGGACGACCCGGTTCATCACACCCACAGTGACCCTCTTTTCACATATGGGGCAAAGGCTGTTGTTTCTCAACGTCTCCACAGGGTCCCAGCAGACACCGCATTTCCGGTGTCCATCATAATGGTATTTTCCCTCCTGGGGGAAGAATTCAATTGTCCCCAGAAAATGTTCCGGTTCTCCGGATTTAATGGCCCCTATTATGGCATCATAGGTGAGATCCGTGTTCAGGAGATTGGCTTCGCGACCCAGCTTCTCTGGGGAATGGGCATCTGAATTGGAAATCAACGTATATTTATCGAGAAAACTGCACATCCAGTTCATGGGTGGATCGCTGGAGAGTCCGGTTTCCACGGCGAAAATATGTTTGTCCAGATCCCCGTAACACTCTTGAATGGTTTCGAAACCCGATTTGTCTCCCAATGCAGAGAACCAGGGTGTCCATATATGGGCAGGTACAAAAAAAATATTTTCGGAGGCATTTAGAGCAATTTCCAGAAGATTTCGGGAATCCAGGCCCAGAATGGGTCTTCCGTCGGATGTGATGTTGCCAATATTGTCCAATTGATCCTGGATTTTCTCTGCAATCTTAAATTCGGGTGCAAAAATCACATTATGGACTTTACGGACTTTATCGCCCTTTTTATATATGTTACTGATTTCCGCTGTGAGTATAAAACGTATCTCAGATTCGGATAATGATGGGATCAGGAAAATCTCTTCTGATTTGTACTCCTCCTTCAATCGGAAGAGTCCTTGTTCGGCCGGCTCAAGCTTTTCTTTCAATTCATTCAGCCATCCTGGATGTGTGAAATCCCCAGTGCCGACGACCGAAATGCCTTTTATCCGGGCCCAGTAATCCAGGAATTCAGGGATAAGGTTTTTACTCGTGGCTATTGAATAATGGGAATGGATATGGAAATCACAGATTATATTTTTTTTCATTTTATTTTTTTTCATAAATATTGATATGAATCAAGAGAATTATTTTTCAGCTTTCTATTAATGGTCATTTGGCATAGAAAAAAAATATTAAAGGTCTTCTATTGCTTCGCAAAATCGTTCGATTTCGTCTTCGGTATTGTAATAATGCACGGATGCACGAATGACACTTTTAAGGTTTCGGGATTCCATGTCCAGTCGGGTCGATTCCAGACTGGAGACAGAGACGTTCATATGTTTGTTCATGAGGACCTTATGAATGTCGTGAGGATCCTTTTCATGAACTGTAAAGGTGACGATGCCGCACTTCACGGTCCCGAGGTCTTGAATTTGGACGCCTTGAATTTGGGCGAGCCGGATTCGCAGGACATCTGACAGGTTCTGGATTCGGTTCCAGGTCGAATCCAAACCCCAATGCCTGGCATAGTCGACGGCGATCCCCAGTCCGATTTTGCCTGCAATGTTGGATTCCCAATTCTCAAAACGACGGGCGTCGGATCGAATTTTATATTGGTTGCGGGCCGTCCACCTCGCAGCGTGCAAATCCAAGAGAGGAGGTTCGAGATCCTGAATCAGATTCCGACGTACATAGAGGAAACCTGTACCCCGGGGACCTCGCAGATATTTACGACCTGTGGCTGAGAGAAAATCACAACCGATTTGATTGACATCGATGGGCATCTGCCCGATGGACTGACAGGCATCGAGCAGGTAGAATGCGTCAATGTTTCCAGCCATATCTCCAATCTCAGTAACCGGATTGACCAATCCGCCATTGGTGGGCACGTGCGTGATGGCGATGAGCTTGACCTTTTCATCGACCATGTCTTGGAGAGCCGGGAGAGAAACCTGGCCGTGCATGTCATTGGGGATGATCTCTATCGTGGCACCGGTTTTTTGAGCGACTTGCAGAAACGCAATGTAATTGCTGGCATATTCACTCATGGATGTCAGAATGCGGTCGCCTCGTTTAAAAGGAATGGCATAGAAGACCATGTCCCAGGCCCGCGTCGCATTCTCGACAATGGCTACCTCTTCACGATGGCAGCCAATCAGATCAGAAACTGCCTGGTAAACATGTTCGATGGTTTTATGGGACTGGAGAGCCGCTTCATACCCACCCATAGTCGCTTCTAACCTCAAGTGGGAGAAAACTCCATCGATGACTACTTTTGGCATGAGGGCAGCGCCCGCATTGTTGAAATGAATCACATTTTTACAGCCGGGTGTGTCTCGTCGCGCTGTGATAAGATCAAAATTGGAATTTTGCATAGGTTTTGTATTTACATGAGACGGTAGAAATGGCGCACGTTTATGGTACCATTTAGGAATTAAACAGTAATTGGTAATCAGTAATCGGTTAAAATGATTTACTGTTTACCGTTCACTGTTCACCTTTTTTTATCGATCACTGATTACCGAATATTGATTTCCCTACTCATTCTCACTGGTCATGATGAATAGGGGCTTCATTTCGAAGCTCTTGTAGTAAGGACGCAACCTTTCTGTATTGTAGTGCTTTTTTAAATCCACGATCTTTTTTGAACTGGTGATGACCTCAATGGGCATGTTGTCATAACGACCATTTTTTAAAACCACCATTCGTCCGTGTATTTTATTTAAGATGAGATCCAGAGCCAAATTGCCATAGGCCATGGGAACGACGGAATCGAGGGCATCGGGATCGCCGCATCGGACCAGGTAACCCAGTTTCTGATTAATCACATTGATGGGACGACCGTTGTTGTATTTGGGGGAAATCTTCTTCAACTCCTCTGATACGAGATCACCGATACCGCCCAATTTCTTATGACCATAGGCATCGGTTGTTAAGTCTTTAAAGACCATCTCCCCACCCTTAAACATCGCCCCTTCAGATACCAGGACGACGGAGTAGTGGCTGGGATTTCTGTATCGATCAATAGCAAGCAATTCTGTCAATTTATCGATATTAAACTTATATTCCGGAATGACACAACGGTTTGCCGCTCCGGCCATGGTCGGCAGCATGGCCGTGAATCCGGCATAGCGGCCGAAGACTTCCAGAACCAAGAATCGTTCATGCGAACCCGCAGATGTCCGCAGGCTGTTGGTCATCTGAATGGTACGTGTAACACATGTACTGAATCCGATGCAGTAATCGGTACCGGGCACATCATTGTCCATGGTTTTCGGAATCGCAACGATTTTCACGCCTTCTTGATAGAGTCGAACGGCATAGCTCAGGGTGTCATCACCGCCGATGGGGATGAGATAGTCGATGCCTAAATAGTCCAGATTTTTAATGACTTCCTTTGTTAAATCGTTTGATTCCTGATCATACGTCTCTTTTAGATGGTCTGCCACATTGAGTTTTGGTATATGACTCGGTCGTGTTCGAGAACTATGCAAGAACGTGCCTCCTGTTCTCCCCGTTTTGATCACAAGTTCATCGGTTAAAATTTGATAATTATTGGTGTTGTCGAATTTTTCATCGCGGATCATTTCCGTGATACCTGCCCATCCCCGCCGGAGACCAACGACTTGATATCCTTCCCTGTTGGCCCTGATGGTCACGGCTCGGATGGCTGGATTTAAACCGGGGACATCTCCTCCTCCTGTTAAAATCCCGATAACGCCTTTTTTCTTTTTAACATTTGCCATTATTGACCTCGTTATTATTCTGACATTTCGATTGAATCACGATAAATCACGATCGAAATGACATTTCTTCTGTTCTGTCATGTTTTGAACAGGCAGAGATATATAGATGAAAAATAAAGGATGAAATTGAGAAAATCAAGGAGTTTATGATGTACAGAAAACCACTTTTTTCAGTCTCTTGTATTTTTTACCTGTTATCAAATGAAATAGTACTTTCATCGACCTTCCCGATAAAAGTTGGTACTGAATTGAAAGTTCATGGTTTTGGGAAGAAGATCCCTCAAAAAGGCACTGGTCAACATATTTATGACCTTAGGATCCAAGTCGCTATCGCACTTCAACCGGATAATTGAATCGGGATCCAGGGAATGGACTTGTCTGAGTATGAATTTCTTCAGGTTTGTTCTCACCAAGTCTCCGTTTAAAATCACGTCGACCATGGGTCGTGTAGGAAGCGGGATGAATTTTGTATGGTATGGCTTCCACGAATCGTGGCTCGAAGGACAGAATTCGATTTCGAAGTATCCCTTGTCCTCTGACTTTTCGGCAAAGGAGGTTCTTTCAATAGATCCGGGATAGATTACCGGTATATAAGTCTCGGATTCGCATGTATTTTTTAACAGTATCTGTTTGCGGTGGATGTGTCCAGACAGAACGGCATGAAAATTTTCGGGGATGTCCTTCATTCGAATGACATCTTGACCAAATCGAAAGGTGTAATTGGACGGGCCGACCCGGGCACCTTGGACGGCCTGGTGCATGCAGAGTAATCGTATGTCTGAAGAAGCATATTCTTGATTTATTCCTTGCAGTATTTCAGGAAAACGGTCTCTTATGTTTCTCCTTTCAAAGGGGAAACCGGAAACGGTGATACTGGTGTTGCGAATGTTGAGAAGTATTGACCTGGGTCTGTCGAAGATGTGGATGTGCGGATGTGTGAAAAGGATGGAATTGGGCAGTCTGGACCGCTCATGATTGCCTGGGACGATGATGAAGGGGATTCCATGATCTGAGAAGTCGAACAGCATTTGATAGGCTAAATCGACGATTTTCGGGGGAATTTTGCTACGGAAGAAAAAGTCTCCTCCATGGATAACGAGATCGGCTCGACACTCGATGGCATGGTCGAGAACCCTCTGAAAGTTATCGAAAAAATCGAATCCCCGTCTTCGGCGCTCTATGCGCGGCCGGATAGGATAATCAAAACCCAGGTGGGTATCGGCGAGTAGGATGAGACGGATGTGAGATGATTTATGTGGCATTGAGAACTAACATAAAAAACATTTTCAATAAATACAAATTATGCTTGAAATAGATTATGACTATAGTCAGGATTTATTCAATATTGGAGGTCATAATGAGAGCAATACCTGCAGGAGAGTTTAAGGCTCACTGCCTTGCCCTTTTAAAAGAGGTGTATCAAAAGCAGAGCATAATTGTTGTTACTAAATATGGGCCTGCCATTGATCTCGAAAGACAAACGTATTGCTCAATGGGGGCAGATACGGGTCATTTGGTGATGGATGCTAGAACAAACCCGGTGAACAATGGTCAATGAATTCCGTTCCTAATTCTTTTGTTCTCTTTGCTCACTCTTCAATCTGAAATTTTTCCTTGATTAACTCAAAATATAGTCTTATAATAATGATGAGTAAGGGAGCCGTACACTAAAAGTAATTTGTTATCGCGGTGGGAGAGGTGAGCGTGTGTTTTAGTGGAGGCCGAGTTGTTAAAATATTTTGATTTGTAAGCCGACTTCTGTAGGTGCAGTGCGTCTACTTGAGTTCGGCTTTTTTATTTTTACTAATTTGGTAGTAATCTTTTCAATTCAACCTGATTCTGTGATGTTCGTTAAAATGTTCTTTGAAGTTTATTATCAATTTGAGGATATAAATTGAAGTCGACTAAAAAGTGTTATTATGCGCATTCGTTACATGAAAAACAGTGTGAGAGATGGCAGCCTTTGAAGGAACATCTTGAAAATGTGGCTCAAGTCGCTGCCGATTTCGCCATGCCCTTTGGGGGCGAAAAATGGGCTTACATGGCTGGGTTATGGCATGATTTAGGTAAGTATTCTGAAGCATTTCAGGATTATTTACAAAATATAACCAATTCTGACTCACATCGAGCGGAGAGTATCGCCAGGGTTGACCATACATCAACTGGAGCACAGTATGCCGTCAGATCGTCCAAGATATCAGGTTATTTACTAGCCTACATCATTTCCGGACACCATAGCGGATTGTTGAATGGGCGAGACACTGGCGCATGTTTGGAAAAACGTTTAAAAAAGGCTGTTGAACCATGGGATCATCAATTGAGTGAATTGCCTTCGAAATCGTTTCCAGAGATCCCTTACTTTCTCCGAGATGCATTTGGAGATAGAAACAGCGGCCCGTTTACAATTTCATTTTTTGTGCGGATGATATTTTCCTGTCTTGTCGATGCGGATTTTCTTGATACCGAACGATTTATGGACTCTGAGCGATCAGAGTCCCGACCTGAATTGCCTGCTGAAATCTTGAATAAGATGGAAGAGGCCCTAGATCAATATATGGATAGATTCTCCAAAGAAGATACTCCCGTAAACAGAGAACGCGCTTCAGTTCGAATCGCATGTCTGAATGCCGCAATAAAAAATCCGGGACTTTTTTCACTTACCGTGCCCACGGGTGGGGGCAAGACACTGGCCTCACTCGCGTTTGCCTTACGCCATGCTCAGCGACATGGAATGGATCGCATTATCTATGTGATTCCATTTACAAGCATTATAGAACAAAATGCCATTGTGTTTCGTGAGGCCATGGCTGGCTTGGAAGAATTCCAATCTGAAGATGTCGTTCTCGAGCACCACAGCAATTTTGATCCAGAGAAAGAGACTACAAAGACAAGACAGATGACCGAGAATTGGGACGCACCGTTGGTTGTTACGACCTCGGTTCAATTTTACGAATCTCTGTTTGCTTCGAAAACGTCAAGGTGTCGAAAACTTCATCGGCTGGCCAATGCGGTCATTATATTGGATGAAGTACAGACCTTGCCGGTGGATTATCTGAAGCCTTGTCTTGCAGTGCTGAACGAATTGGCTGCTAATTATAAGAGTACAATTGTCCTTTGCACGGCAACGCAACCGGCAATCGGCAATCGGGATAATTTCCCAATTGGACTGAAATTAGGCGAAGAGAGGGAAATCATCCCGAAGCCGAAAGTGCTTTATGAAAATTTACGACGTGTGGAGGTGTCCGACATTGGTAAACAGACCGATGCACAAATCGCT
>CAZYTI010000144.1:0-8257 GCA_964650065.1 uncultured bacterium | reverse complement strand
CGATTTGTCTTCCTTTGTGGAGACAGGACTCAAATCCTTTTTTACACGATGGAATATATTCTGATGGGATCGAACCACCCTTGATTTCATTGACAAATTCAAATTCGCTCTCATGGAGGGGTTCGATGGTGCCGGCAACTCGTCCAAATTGTCCTGCACCGCCCGTCTGTTTTTTATGGGTGTAGTTGAACTTCGCTGCTTGCGATATGCTTTCCCTATAGGCCACCTGGGGGACACCGGTCTCCAGTTTAACCCCATATTCGCGTCGCATGCGCTCGACATAGACATCGAGGTGGAGTTCGCCCATGCCTTTGATGATCGTGTCGTTGGTTTCCGGATCCACATAGGTCTGAAAAGTGGGATCCTCCTTGGTAAATCGATTCAGGGCCTTTGCCATATTGTCCAAATTTTTATTATCCTCAGGCTTGAGGGACAATGAAATGACCGGTGAAGGTACATGCATGGAGGACATGGTATATCTGATATCACCGGAAGTGAAGGTGTCCCCTGATGCGCAATCGATGCCGAACAGCGCCACGATATCCCCGGGTCCGGCACTTCCGATATCTTCCATTTCGTCGGCATGCATACGGATCAGGCGACCGATGCGTACCTTTTTTCCTGTACGCATGTTAACCATCTCACCGCCTTTGTGTATGCTTCCCTGATAGATACGAACGTAGGTCAGCTGGCCGAATCGTGTGTCATCCAGTTTATAGGCCAGAAGCACCATGGGGGCATCAGGGTCGCTTTCTAAAATGACATCTGCGTTTTCCCGATCAATATCGAAGGCCACATTCTCGATATCTGTGGGTGAAGGAAGATACTGGACGATACCATCCAATAAGAGTTGAATTCCCTTGTTTTTAAATGCCGATCCCATAAACACGGGAGTCAGTCTCAGGGACAGCGTGCCATTGCGTACGGCTTCGTAGACCAGTGCTTCATCGACGCGATCCTCGAGGTAGGCCTCCATGAGGGCATCACTGAACATGGATACATTATCCAATAGGATATCCCTCATTTCCAATGCTTTTTCCATCAAATTGTTGGGAATGTCCTCTTCCCGTACATTCTCTCCGCTGGCCCCATCAAAGTAGAAGGCCTTCATTTTTATCAGATCAACCACACCCTCGAATTTGTCTTCCAATCCAATGGGTATTTGCATCATCACGGCGTTATGACTCAACTTGTCCCGCAGTTGTTCGCTCACTTTTTCCGGCTCGGCACCCATTCGATCGCATTTGTTGATAAAAGCGATTCTGGGTACTTTATATCGAACCATCTGACGGTCGACAGTGATGGTCTGGGATTGAACTCCTCCGGTGGCACAGAGGACCAGAATGGCTCCATCCAGGACCCGAAGAGCCCTTTCCACTTCGACTGTAAAGTCGACATGTCCAGGTGTGTCAATAATATTGATGGAATGGTTTTTCCAGTCCACATTTGTTGATGCAGAGGATATGGTTATCCCCCGCTCCCGTTCCAGTTCCATGGAATCCATTTTGGCACCGACACCGTCCTTGCCGCGCACTTCGTGAATGGTATGGATCTTTTGTGTATAAAACAGGATGCGCTCTGTCAGCGTGGTTTTACCGGAGTCGATGTGGGCACTGATTCCGATGTTTCGCATATTTTCGTAATTTGCACTCATTTTTCTCTTTAACTAAAACCCTATTTTTATAAAAGGCAATCAATATAAGCTATTTCAATTTTAAATTCAAGAAAAAAATCACTTGAATGGGACCGATAATTGTTTATTTTTATATGTGCCCTCGTGTTGCGTTGTTGTACTTAAATCATTCGATCCACCATTTGTTAATTATGTGGCATACCGAACTGAAGTGGGCTAGAATATGTAAACCTTGAAGTGCCTGAAGTTTTAATAATAAACACAAGCATCTCAAATAGGCTGATTGGAATTGGGAGGAAATGGGATGACCCATGTGAAGAAGGAAATCGAAGCACTTCGTGAAGAGATACGGCAGCATGATTATCGTTACTACGTGTTAGGTGAACCCACTATTTCTGATTTTGAGTATGATCGTCTCATGGAAAAACTCATTCTTCTGGAAAGACAACATCCCAAACTCATTACTGTGGATTCTCCCACTCAGCGAGTTGGCGGTGAACCCACGAAGGTTTTTCCTACGGTCAATTATGATATCCCCATGTTGAGTCTGGGAAATACGTATACACAAGATGAACTCTACGAATTTGAAAAGCGACTTCAGAATGCACTGCCAGGAGAGTCAATCGAGTATGTTACTGAATTGAAGTTCGATGGTATTGCCGTTAGTTTGATCTATCGGCGAGGTAATTTGGTGCAGGGTGCCACCCGGGGGGATGGAGAACGGGGAGACGATATTACCCATAATTTAAAAACGATTCGATCCATTCCATTACGAACATTCGAGAAGGTTAAATTACCCAGAAATGTGGAGGTGCGGGGAGAGGTTTACATGACCAAGGCAGGTTTTAAAAAACTCAATCGGCGACAGGAAAAAGCAGAAGAAAAAACCTTTGCCAATCCCAGGAATGCAACCGCCGGAACCCTTAAACAGCAGGATCCCAAGATCGTTGCGAGTCGGCCCCTGGTATTTTCCGCCTATTACCTCCGAATGATCGGGGGAAAAACGGAACCATCCATTGCCACCCATTTTGATGGACTCCATTTGATGCGGGAGCTGGGTCTCCCGGTGAGTCGCCATACTGCCCTGTGCCGATCGATGTGGGATGTCATTGATTTTTGTAACACTTGGGAAGAAAAACGGGACGAGTTGCCTTTTGAGATCGATGGCGTCGTTATCAAGGTGAATTCGATTCGTCAACAGCTGACGCTGGGTACTACGGCCAAGAGTCCCAGATGGGCCATTGCCTTTAAGTTCAAAGCCAAACAGGCCACGACGCTCTTGAAAGAGATCCATCTACAGGTGGGTAGGACGGGGACGGTCACGCCCGTAGCTGTTCTTGAACCTGTTTTTTTGGCAGGATCCACCATCAGCCGGGCCACACTCCACAATGAGGATGAAATCGGGCGGAAAGACATTCGCCCCATGGATACAGTACTGATTGAAAAGGGAGGAGATGTTATCCCCAAAGTCGTCCAGGTGATACTGGAAAAAAGACCATCGGATTCCAAACCGTATAAAATGCCAAAATTCTGTCCCGTGTGCAAGAGTTCCCTGGTGCGCATTGAAGGAGAGGCTGCCCTGCGTTGTGAGAATATTGCATGTCCGGCCCAGGTTCACCGGCGCATTGAACATTTTGCCTCACGGGGGGCCATGGATATCGAGGGATTGGGAGAAGCCCTGGTTCAACAATTGGTGGAGTGCCGGTTATTATCAGATTTTGGTGGTATTTTTTATTTAAAAAAAGATGATCTGGTGGATCTGGAACGCATGGGAGAAAAGAGTGCAGATAATTTACTCGATGCCGTTGCCAAGAGTAAAAGACAACCGTTGGACCGGGTCATTTTTGCATTAGGTATTCGGTTTGTGGGAGCTGGGGGGGCGACCCTCCTGGCTGATACTTTTGGGTCCATCGATAAACTAAAGGAAGCATCCCTGGAGATTCTCGACAGTATTGAAGGTGTTGGCCCGACCATAGCCGAGAGTGTGGTTCAATTCTTCAAACAGAAACACAATATAATGGTGGTTGAGAAATTAAGAAAAGCAGGCGTCCGCATGGCGGAGGAACGGGGCAGCCGCACAGAAGGTGTCTTTCAGAATAAAGTTTTTGTGCTTACAGGTGCTCTGAGTCGTTTTACCCGGGACGGTGCAGCAGAACTCATCGAGTCTGAAGGAGGAAAGGTGAGCTCCAGTGTGAGCCGGAACACGGATTATGTTTTGGTGGGCGAGAATCCGGGTTCCAAATACCGGAAGGCCCTGGATCTGGACGTCGAGATTGTTGATGAGGATACTTTTGTGGGGATAATGGAAAAAGCAAAAAAACGGCGATATCCCGGGGATAGTCAGTTGAAGATTGAGATTTGATCCTGATTAATAGGATTTATGGATGGCCAGGATTATTTATTCGTATCTTTGTGGCATGTGAAATTTATCGGTTGATTATTCTTGTTTGCTAAATATGTAGAGGTCTTGCACATTCCCTTCTGTTACAGTAATCGTAAAAGTATAATTATCTCCGTCCTTCCCATAGGGGGCATAGTAGGATGTCCTATTACCATGGAAATGGATTTCTGTATTTGAAGCCGACCATGTCCCGGTTATTGTATAGGGTCCGTTCCATAAGACACCGGTCTCCACATAATCCCCGTCGGCTTCCAAAGTTACAGTAGAGTGCCAGCCCATGTTGACAGGATCCCCGGAATATCTGTCCGGAATATCAATGTAATTGAGTTTCCAGGGACCCACAAGATAGTCGGGTCGGCTGTCTTTGTTGGATTCCGTTGAGTTGTCTTTGTCACACACCGGAAAAGATACAAATGTTGAAATCATTATAATGCTTAAAAAGACTGACCCTATTTTCATGGTATATCTCTCTGTTAATCGTTAAGCGTGGGGCGTGAAGCGAGAAGATCGTTGAGCGTGAAGCGTGAGGCAAATCACGTTTAGCATAGAGCGATAAAGAACAAAGACTTCACTTTTTTAACACACAATGTTTTTCCTGCGCTCCACGCTCTACGCTAAACGCTTTACGAATCCAAATTCACACGCATCAGATTAAAGCGATGTTCATCGAGAGGGACATCATTTATTCCACTCAGGAATTCGGCCTGGCGTCCAGGGGGCACTGATCTCTTCCAATGCCTTTTCTAAATTCTTGAGATCGACTTCCACCAATTGTTTCAATTTCGTGTATTGAGGCTCGAATTCGTTTGCAGCAATATGATACTGCTCCTTCATGGTCTGTGTAGGTGCAGATGTCGAGCGATATTGGCTGCGGGCGACAGTCCGAATTCGACTCGAAATAGAAGGCGGCTGATTTTCGTTGCGGCTGCTGATGGTTCTGTCTCCGTTGATTGCCCGGAGTATTTCGCGCATCTCGTCCTTCAATGCCTTGGCCTTGTCGATGAGCTCGGGGGAAGCAGCCGGCGTCTGGTACAGGGCCTCCCGAATGAGGTCGATTCTTCCGGAAATATCGTTTGCCAGTCTGACGGTTCCGCTAATCACCCTGGAAAGTTCAGCCACTTCTTTATGAAAATCCAACATGGCCCTGCGATCTGGTGCGGGGAGTGTGGTATTGTTGAGTAAGACGGCCTTGAAAGGTGCGGGTCCCACCAGTTCCATGTATGCCCCATCGACCACTACTTCCAGGGCCACTGTGTATTTTCCCGGGAGGGCCAATGTACCACGGCCTGTATTTGAAAAAAGATTTCCGGGTTCTCTGGCCGGTGAAGTATCCGGATAACGGAAATCCCAGGTGATGCGTTTCAGTCCGGCGCTGGCTGCAGCGCGCAGCCTTCGAATCACATGCCCATTCTCATTGGAAATCGTGAAAAGCAGGTAGGGTTTTTCCTCGTCATCTTCGGCCCGGAGTTCGTCCCAGGACGGATAACGCACCGATTCTCCCTTTTCCATTGTGGCTTTTTCAGCTTTCTGTCGTTTCTGTTTTCGGGTTTGAATCGATTCTTTAAGATAATAGGTGAAAGTAGCACCAACGGGTGGATTTTTGGCTGCAAAGACTGTTTGTCCCATGGCACTCTTTCCATTGGACGGGATGAACATGAGGGCATTCTCGATGGGGAAGATATGGGCGCCTTTTTTCAACATTTCCGGTGTAATCTCACGAAGAGGAGAGTAATCGTCGAGTATGTAGAATCCTCGTCCGAAGGTGGCTACGACCAGATCGTTCTCACGTTTTTGAATGGCCAGATCCCTTGCCTGAGTGACCGGGAGTCCACCCTTCAGTTGTACCCATTTCTGACCACCATCGATGGTGAAGTAGACACCAAATTCCTGACCGATAAAGAGGAGCTCGAGTTTCACGTGATCTTCAGCGATGGTATACACGGTTCCTCTTTCCGGCAGATTCGCAGTGACGGCTTTCCAGGATTTGCCCCTGTCTGTACTCTTTAAGAGATGGGGCATGAGATCGTTGTTTTTACGTCCGTCGAATGCAGCGTATACGGTGTTTGCATCGTGTTGAGAGGCCAGCAAGAAGCAGACATAAGTCATCTCCGGGACGGTGGGGAATTTTTCGATTTTCTTCCAGTTGGCTCCGCCATCTTCTGTAATTTGAATCAGACCATCATCCGTACCGACAAATATGAGCCCTTCCTGGAGGGGAGACTCACTGAGGGCGCTGATATTACCAAAAAGGGAGGTGGACCGATTCTTGGACACGGCATCCACACTCTGTATTTTGTCCATGACCGGCAAGGTGTTACGGTCGATTTGCCGGGAGAGATCCGGACTGATTACTTTCCATGTATCTCCCCGGTCATCGCTCCGGAAGAGTTTGTTGGCGGCAAAATACAGTCGCGTTGGTGAATGGGGACTGATGATGATCGGTGCGTTCCAATTCCAGCAATAGGCTTCTCCTGAGGGTGGCTGGGGTTTGATGCGGATGGTTTCACCACTTTTTTTATCGTAACGAACCAGTCCCCCGTATTGGGATTGGGCGTAAACAATATCGGGATTTTCGGGATCGATTTGGGATTCGAATCCGTCCCCTCCATTGGTGACAAACCAGTCGTCATTGATGATCCCCTGCCCTCGGGTAGTCCGAGAGGGGCCACCGTGGCTGTTGTTGTCCTGCGTTCCCCCATAGACATAATAAAAGGGCTGCGTATTATCCACTTCAACGCGGTAGTACTGGGTCACAGGAAGATTGGACTTGAAATGCCAGCTTCCCGCATTATCCCAGGTCTCGTAGATGCCGCCGTCCCCGCCGATGATGAAGTGATTTGTGTCGTGGGGATCGATCCATAGGGCATGGTCATCCACATGCCGTGCATTGTTCCCCAAGGTTTTCCACGTTTTCCCACCGTCCAACGTGACTCGGGATCGCGTGTCCATTGAATAGACTTTATTCTCATCCTTGGGATCGGCCATGATTCGGTTGTAGTACTGGGGGCTGGAACTGATATAACTGCTCATCCTTTTCCAGGTCGCGCCTCGATCTGTGGAGCGGAAAAAACCTCCGGTGTTGCCGGCGGCCTCGATAATGGCATAAACGAAATCGGGATTGGCCGGGGAGATGGTGAGTCCGATGCGTCCCATATCTCCACCGGGAAGACCGGATTTACATTTATCCCATGTTTTTCCTGCATCGGTCGATTTGTAGATGGCACTTTCGGGCCCCCCATTGATCAGTGTGAAAACGTGTCGTCGACGTTGATAAGACGCCGTGTAAAGAACGTCTGGATTTCTTCGATCCATGACAATGTCGGTGATTCCTGTATTCTCACTGATGTCCAGTATTTTTGCCCAGGTTTTTCCGTGGTCGGTGGTTTTATAGAGACCACGTTCTCCACCCGGACCCCAGAGTGGTCCCTGGGCAGCCACATATACATGGGAATTTCGGGGATCGATAACGATTCGACCGATGTGCTCCGATTTCTTCAAGCCCATGTTCTTGAAACGCTTACCTCCGTCCTCGGAACGGTACACTCCGTCTCCATAGCCGATAGCCCGCTGACTGTTGTATTCGCCGGTTCCGACCCAAACCACATTGGTGTTGTTGGGATCGATGACCACGCTGGCGATGGACCAGGCGCCATACCTGTCGAATATGGGACTCCAGGTTGTCCCTCGATTGGTTGTTTTCCAGATATTTCCGGCGGCCACACCCACGTAATACTCACTGTGATTGCATGGATTGACCGCAAAATCAGAGATGCGGCCTGAAGGAAAGCCAGGACCGATACTCCGAAACTTTAACCCGGAAAAAGTCCCCGAGGATAACGGGTCCTTTTTGTCCTGAGCTTCAAGATGGATCGACCCGATCAAGAAAAGTACCACCATGGAAATGGAAAAACGCTTCATTTGAACACCTCCTGGGATTGTTTGAATAAGGTGGGGAAATGTGGGTACAATTTAAGGGTCGGACAGCAATATTTCAATGGATTTTTTAATAGAATGCATTTTACTTCATGATTTGAAATACAAGGATGTGCGATCCCGGAACCACAGAGTTCACAGAGGAAGAAAACATTTGATTTAAATAATGCTTGGTTTTTCTCTGTATGCTCTGTAGTAATTTTTTGAAATGCGAGTTGGGAACAGAGTGGGAAAATTGAGTTGTATAATCTTAGGATATCATCAAATGTATAGCAGTTTGAAATGATATG
>CAZYTI010000143.1:0-8295 GCA_964650065.1 uncultured bacterium | reverse complement strand
CCCAAGGATCGTAAGATTTCTGGTGATGAAGATGTGTGTTGTCTGGTATTTAAGACGATATCGGAGGCCCATGTGGGGGAGCTGTCTCTGGTAAAGGTCATTTCGGGTGTTTTACATTCAGGATCCGATGTCCAAAATACCTCTCGAGGAAGCGGAGAGAAGATCGGGCAGATATACATCCTGAATGGAAAGGATCGTAAAGAGATTGGCAATCTGAGTGCAGGTGATATTGGTGCCTTGGTTAAACTCAAAAGTACATCCACCGGAAATACATTAAGCGGTAAGAAAGATCCGATCGTTTTGGATCCCATTAAATTCCCGGAACCCGTCATCAGTGTAGCGATCAGTCCTAAAAGCAGGGGAGACGAGGAAAAGATCTCCAACGGACTTCATATGCTCCGCGATGAAGATCCAAGTTTTACAGTTGTACAGGACCCTGAACTTCATCAAACGATCATCTCGGGCCAGGGAGAACTTCATCTGAACGTCATCATTAAGGCACTGAAAGAGCGATTCGGGGTTGAGGTTGCACAGGAACGGCCTAAGATACCCTATAGAGAAACCATCACAGTCAAGTCCGACGATAAATATCGGCATAAAAAACAAACGGGAGGTGCAGGTCAGTTTGCAGAGGTCTGGATGCGGATTGAACCCATGGCAAGAGGTGGAGGATTCGAATTTGGGAATGAGATCAAGGGTGGGGCCATATCTGCGGTGTTTATTCCTTCTATTGAAAAGGGTGTCAAAAGGGTCCTGCAAACCGGTCCCGTGGCAGGATATCGCGTCGTTGATGTAAAAGCCATCGTATATGATGGCAAAGAACATCCTGTGGATTCCAAAGATATCGCTTTTCAATCGGCTGGACGAGAGGTGTTCAAAGCCTGTGTGCTGAAAGCGAAACCCATACTTCTTGAACCCATCTATGACGTTCGTGTGAAGGTTCCCGAAGAATATATGGGGGATGTCATGGGTGATCTTTCCGGTCGACGAGGCAAGATCATGGGTATGGAAGCAGCAGGACATTTTCAGATCGTCAGGGCCAAAGTACCGCTGGCTGATCTGGATCGTTATGCTACGACACTCCGATCGATTACATCAGGCCGGGGTATTTACTCACGAGCTTTTTCTCATTATGAGACCGTACCCAAAGATCTTGAAGGGAAGATCATCGAAGCAGCCAAGACCGAGAATGAGAAAGAAGGGGAGAAGTGAGCAATATGGGTATCCGGGATAAATCATCGGGCCTCAATATTCTCTGGGCACCATGGCGACTGGAATACATTGAAGATGCATCCAAAAATGAGGGTTGTATTTTCTGTGATAAATTCATGGAGAAGGATGATAAATCCAATCTCATTGTATGCCGCGGAGAAACAGCTTTCGTCATCATGAACAAATACCCTTATAATAATGGTCATCTCCTCATCGTACCCTGCCGGCATACGGCAGAAATTGCTTCACTGACGAATGATGAAAAAATTGAATTGTTCGACCTCATACAACATTCAAGGGAAATTTTAACCGAGGTGATGAAACCCCAAGGATTTAATGTTGGAATGAATCTTGGACGCTTGGCTGGAGCAGGCATTACGGAACACATCCATTTTCATATCGTGCCCCGATGGGGTGGGGATACGAATTTCATGCCCGTCCTGGGTAATACAAAGGTGATTTCCGAAGCCTTGGAAAAGACATGGGAGAAGCTACAAAACGCGTTTGCCAACCATTAATAATCAGTTATTCATTTAAACAAACAGGAGGTTCACATGCTATCAAGCCATTTTCGCACTTTATTTGTCATTCTACTGATACTCATTTTTAGTTTTTCTCTTTTTGCCAACGAAAAAAATCCCAAAGTACTCATTGAAACAAGTATGGGCAATATCGAAGTCGAACTCTACCCGGACAAGGCGCCTACCTCTGTCAAGAATTTTCTCTCCTATGTACGCAGTGGATTCTATAAGAATACCGTTTTCCATCGTGTGATCAAGGGATTTATGCTACAGGCCGGTGGATTTGATAAGGATTTGAATAAAAAACCGACCCAGGATCCTATAAAGAACGAAGCCAACAATGGATTGAGCAATAAACGTGGGACAATTTCATATGCAAGGACCAATGTTATCCATAGCGCCACTTCACAATTTTTTATCAATACCGTCAATAATAACGGTTTGGATTATAAGAGCGATGCTGATTATGGGTACGCCGTTTTCGGTAAAGTCACCAAGGGTATGACAGTGGTGGATCAAATCGAAAAAGTAAAAACGGGACCGGGACCGAATAGAATGCAGAACGTCCCAGTGGAACACGTCGTTATTTTATCCATTAAAGAGGTAAAAGAGGAGGAGAAATAACCGAGACCATCGGCTCCTTCACCGATTATCATTCATGATCATGGTGAGTGCGCCATGAAAAATATTTGGAAAGCATATTCCTGCTGTGCATTTTTTTTGTTTACATTGATGTTGATCATTGCCTGTGCCCGGACCCATATCATCAACAGTGCGACTTCGGAATTCTATGTCAATTTGGTGGACAATCCATTTTTTGGATGAGTAGATAGATCCGGATTTTTTTAACCTTATATTTGATACCATACTTTTCGGCATTCGGTGGTCTGCTATGCTTTCAGTGTTTAATAGTGCCACAGGATTCAATGACTCACACACATCTTTATATTCAACACTCATTTACTCAAACATTGAGGAATTGAAGGACGCGCCCAATGGGAGACACATAGATGTGACGGCGATTACAACAGCGACAGATTCAAATCAAAAGGTATGCGGAATTTGGGTGGGACAAGTTACCGATATTTAAGAGCAATGGACAAAAGAGTGGGTTTACTGTTTAATTTCAATGTAGAAAAGTGAAAAGATGGTAGCACGATTAATCATTTGAGAGGACACAGTGGGGAGATATGATTTTATCGTGTAACATAAATAATATTAATAAATTCTCTGTGTGCTCTGTGGTTAATTTTTAACAAGACGGGATAATATTCAAGGAGGTGCTTTATGCATTTTTTATTGTATATACTCATTGGCGCCCTGGCGGGGTGGTTGGCCGGAAATATTATGAAGGGGCATGGGTTTGGTTTCTTTGGAAATCTGGGTGTGGGTATTTTAGGCGGCTTCCTGGGCGGATTTCTTTTCAGCTTGCTCCAGGTGAAAGCATATGGACTCATCGGCTCATTAATCACTGCCCTGGTCGGTGCCCTGGTCCTGATCTGGATTGTAGGTAAAATAAAGAAATCCTGATCCTGAAAATCGAGAATATCTCATTAACACTATAGCAAACCGTTCGTATACTATTTAGAGTTCAAAAAATGTATTTTAAAATATAACAATGTAATTGCGGAGTCTATTCATATGAATAAATTCAGGAAACGTATTGTAATCTTAGTTTCTTTGGGCCTGATCATGAACGTGATACCTCGCGCTCAAAAGATCGTGGCCCAGGAGGATGACAGTACCGTTCTTAAGGCAAAGATCGATCGATTCTCCCATGAGATCGAGGATAAAGTGATCCAATGGCGGAGAGACATTCATCAGCATCCGGAACTCTCCAATCGAGAGTTCCGAACGGCGCAGTTGATCGCCGAACATTTGCGGAATCTCGGTATGGATGTCAAAACTGAAGTGGCCCATACGGGTGTCGTCGCCCTTCTTCGGGGGAAAAAAAAGACACCGGTTGTCGCATTGCGGGCGGATATGGATGCATTGCCAGTCACAGAAGCTCTGGACCTTCCCTTTGCGTCTAAAGTGAAAACCATATACAATGGCCAGGAAGTCGGTGTGATGCATGCGTGTGGCCATGATGCCCATTCGGCCATTTTGATGGGCGTTGCGGAAGTCTTATCCGGATTACGGAATGATCTGCCCGGATCAGTCAAGTTCATTTTTCAACCTGCAGAGGAAGGTGCGCCGGAAGGAGAGGATGGCGGCGCGCAACTCATGATTCGAGGGGGCGTCCTGGAAAATCCGAAACCGGATGCGTTCTTCGGACTTCACGTATTTCCCTTTCCTGTGGGTTCCATTCAATACCGGGCGGGTCCTATCATGGCCAGTGTGGATGGTCTCCGGATTGAGGTGAAAGGCAAGCAGACCCATGGTGCCATCCCCTGGGGAGGTATCGATCCCATTGTTGTTTCGGCTCAGATCGTTATGGCGTTACAATCCATCGTTAGCCGTCAAATTGATATTACGGAGGCCCCGGCGATTATATCCATTGGACGGATTCAGGGGGGGGTGAGAAGTAACATTATACCGGATCGGGTCCAAATGGTAGGTACAATTCGGTCGCTCGATCCACACATGAGGCAGGATATTCATGATCGGATTCAAAATACGGCCAGAGCCATAGCGGAGAGTGCTGGTGCGGTTGCAGAGGTATCCATCAGTCTGGGAAATCCGGTCGTTGTCAATGATCCGGAACTCACGAACCAGATGTTACCCACACTTGAGGAAGTTGTCGGGAGGTCGAACCTTATCCAGATCACACCCAAAACGGTTGCCGAGGATGTCTCGTATTTTTTACAAGATATCCCAGGAATTTATTTCTTTTTAGGAATTACACCCAGGGATGCCAGCCCTGATGAAATCTTTATGAATCATTCGCCCTGTTTTTATGTGGATGAAGAGGCCCTGATTATTGGGGTGAGAGCTTTATCCCAATTGACAGCGGATTATTTACTTATGAATAATTAAAAATGAAATCGACTTCTCTGAAAAAAAATCTCATCCTCATTGTTCCGGCTCTGACAGGTCTTGCTCTTTTTATCCTGCTTCTGGATAATTTTTTTCCATACCGAGCCGCAAATATGCGAATTGGCCGATCCCAGGCTATTGAAGTGGCAAAAGATTTCATGGAAGAACAGGGATACAATTTGGAAGGATACCATCTCTCGTCGGTTATGGAATATGATGATGAAGCATTTATCTATTTGCAGAAAAAATATGGCTTCACAGCGGCTCAAGATATGTTGCGGTACAAGACGAAAAATGGGTATGATTTTTACTGGAGGGTATTTTGGTTTGAGAATGCACCCAGGAGCGCTCTGCAGGAGCGATTTGCTGTGTTTGTGACGGGTGCAGGTATGATTGTTGGGTTTCAACACGAAGTACCTGTCGAAATGGAATGGCCCAATCCGGATCGTGCTCATCTGCAACAGGATGAAGCACTTCAAATCGCACTCAGATTTATCGATCAACGACAGATCGATCTTTCTGAATTTCAACGTGAAATTTTTACCAGTCAAAAACAGGAAAATAAAACAGACTATACATTTCGGTGGAGAAAGGAATCGGATTACGATGATTCGTTTACCGAACTCATTACCCGAATTCAAGGGGATGAAGTCGGATTATTTGAGATTCTTTTTCGATTACCGGAAGCCGAAGCAACAGCCATTAAACAGCAGAGCAGTAACGAATACTTTTTAAAACAAATTATACCCATCAGTGCCCTCTTTTTTATTGGATTGTTTTTATTCGCCATTTTCCTAAAAAAATACCATGAAGGTGAGGTAGAGGTAAGGACGGGGGGAATTGTCTTTCTTATTATATGGATATCTTTTCTATTCCAGGCCATTCTCAAATTCAGAATAAAGGCTTTCGAAACAAACCTGGGTGAGTTGAGTTATGATTGGGTGGCCCTGTTTATATTTATCATCCTGGTGGTTATCGTAAGACCCTTTTTATCTATCTACGGATTCATGGCCTGGAGTGTGGGAGAGTCATTGGGCCGCGAAAGATACAATAAAAAATTCAGTGCCGTTGACAGCATTCTGAATAGACGGTTTTCCACACTGGATTTGGCGCGTTCGCTATTTCAGGGATATTGTACCGGTTTCATTGCATTGGGATTAATCGCAGTCCTTTTTTCCGGTGCATTGGAACTTTTTGGGTGTACGACCCGCATATCCGGTTACCAGAATGTTTTTCCTATATCTCTTTCCTTTCTCATTCCTATTCTTGCCGCCCTATCCGGGAGTTTGCTTTCTGAATTGGTGTTCAGGCTTTTCGGTAATCTCGTCATATACAAAAATTTGAAAATCAAGGCATTCGCTGTGATCATATCGGCGGCGTTATGGGCATTTTTCGTGCCCACGTTCTGGGAGATCAATGTTTCTCTCTATCCGATGAATTTTGAAATCATGATCTGGTTTATTGTCGGACTGTTTTTTGGGATCATTTTCTGGAAATATGATATCCTGACAGTCATTATGGCCAATGTGGTTGTTCTGGGTATTATGCAAACCCTGCCGCTGATTACCAGTAAAGCGGTGGCTTTATTATCTTCGGGACTCATTTCCCTGGCCATTTTAAGTATACCTCTGATACTCATGGTACGTGGTTTTATCAGGAGAGAGAGATTTACTTATCAAGCAGAACTCGTGCCCGGTCATATTAAAAGAATCACCGATCGGGTTCGAATGGCAAAAGAATTGGAAATCGCCCGCCAGGTACAAATGAGATTACTGCCCAAGAAAAGTCCGCTTGTACCGGGATTCGAGATTTCGGGTGTTTGCATTCCGGCAAAGGAGACAGGGGGAGATTATTTTGATTTCATCGAGTTGAGTTCAACTAAACTGGGCATCGTCATCGGGGATGTTTCCGGGAAGGGTGTTCCGGCAGCCATCTATATGACATTAACCAAGGGAATCGTACAGTCACATGCCGATGATTTTGTGTCTCCCAGAGATGTCCTCTTAAAAGTGAACAGTTTACTGTATAAAACCATTGACAGAGATTCCTTTGTCAGTCTGTTCTATGCGGTCCTTGATATTGAACAGAAGTCCATCGTCTATTCCAGAGCCGGGCATAATCCGGTATTGTACTACCGTAAGGAGGAAGACAGATGTCAGTTATTGGAACCTGATGGTATCGCCCTGGGATTGGAAAAGGGTGAACTTTTTGAAAAAGTCATCAAGGAAAAGATGATCCAATTGCATGAGGATGATCTGCTGGTATTTTATACAGATGGGTTTACGGAAGCCATGAATAGTCGGATGGAAGAATATGGTGAGGAACGCCTGATGGAAGTCATCAGACGAAATTGTAAAAAATCGCTGGACGATATCTACGAGGCCGTATTCAAAGATAATAAAACCTTCGTGAAAGACATGCCCCAGATGGATGATATGACGATGATTTTTATCAAAGGAAAGTAGCAATTTGTTTTTATAATAACTTTTCATTTGAATATAATCTCATATAAGATCTTGTTTTATTTAATCTTTGAGTCTTAGTGTCTTAGTGGCGCTTGAATTTTTCAGGTTAGCAAAATACGGAGCACTTGATGAAGGAAAACCAATTGTCTGACAGCATCCTCGCATTAAATCCCGGCCGGGTCATATTCAATCCCGGTGCCGAGTCACGAAAGCTAGAAGTTTTATTGACCGAGCATCAAATTCCATGCATTAATGCATGTACCCTGGTCATGCTACAGTCCGGAGCATTTTAGTGTTTGATATATTGTAATGATTCAGTATCTTTGATACGAAAAGAATTGAAAAGAAAGGATTAGTGAATCAGAAAAATATGAAACGGATGAACAGTTCAACACGTAACACTCTAAGGAAACTGGCCCATGCCCTCGATCCTGTGGTCATGGTGGGGAAACACGGGCTTACGGATCAATTATTACACAAAGTTGATGGTGCTCTGAAGGATCATGAATTAATAAAAATCAAATTTATTGATTATAAAAAGGAAAAAAAAGCACTATCCTTACAGATTTCAACCAAAACTGCCAGTGATATTATCGGAATCGTTGGGAATGTACTCATCCTCTATCGGCAACATCCGGAGGAAGACAAGAGAAGGATAAAATACCCTAATGGCCGTTCATCCGGCAAACTGAATTGAGGCCTAATGGAGCAAGCAATTCTAGGAGGAAACGAGGAATCCCTATGTCCCTGACAGAAATACCACATAAAAACTCACATGATTGGGAGACTTAGCCCATGGCAAGTATTTTACTGATTGAGGATGATGCTCCGGTACGCAGGATCATCTCAATGATGTTGGAAAAGGAAGGGCACGAGGTATCAGAGGCTGCAGACGGAGAATTAGGCATTCAAATATATCGAGAGCGGTCGATTGATCTGGTCATTACGGATATCATCATGCCCAATAAGGAAGGTCTTGAGATGATTAAAGAGCTCAAAAAAGAGTATCCCGATGTGAAGATCATTGCAATTTCCGGTGGAGGAAAAATAGAGGGCCGTCATTATCTTAAATTGGCGAAAAAATTTGGCGTCGATCTCACATTCGAAAAACCTTTTAA
>CAZYTI010000142.1:0-8305 GCA_964650065.1 uncultured bacterium | reverse complement strand
ATATTAAACAGTACTATTTCATAATTCATAATGCAAGATTTTAAGGAACGGTTGCCGTCCTGATACTTTATTATTTTATTTTATAACTTGCATTCTTACATCCACTAATCCGCATCAAATATCAATCAACATAAAAGGATCAGCCGACCGGCCTGCAAGTTTTTCATCAATCACATCCTGCGGATAACTCAATAATGCCATGAATTTCCGGGAAATCTCGCGTCTTCGATCTACACTGTATTGCCCCTCTTCCTGTAACTGTTTTTGTAGCGCCTTCAGCCCCAAATATTCTCCGATAACGTCTTCAGATTTATAAAAGAGGATGGACCACTTACCCTTTGTGAAATCTTCTGTCTGAAGGTCCGTGACCAATAGAGAGGTTTCAAGCATCGATTGAACACCAAAACCCTCTACTATCTCATCAGAGAGCGGACCAATTTTTTCATACCCTTCCGGTGTCAGCGGCGGACTCAATGCCAGTGTTTTCACACCACAGGCCACCATTTCAACGAAACAGTTGATCATTCCAAGTTGGAATGATATCCGATCGATTTTAAATTGTCTTATCGAATGGTTCATCGTTTTTCCAATCATTCGTGTTTATCTCCTCATTAGGCGGACAGGCATGTGGATCGTAATGAATAATTCAGGGACTTACGATTTTGCTGATTTGATATATTTTCTATTTTCATCCACGATTGCTGTAGCCCATTCGTTCTTATTTGTCAAGTAATCCTTCATCAATTTAAAAAACACACCGCTCAAGGCCAGCACGCCAATTAGGTTCGGGATGGCGCATATGCCCACTGCGATATTGGTAAATACCCAGACCTTGTTCACATCGGCCACACCGGCGAACACGAGAGCCGGCATAAAATAGAGCCATTTAAGATACTTCATCGCCCGGGGACCGAACAGAGTAACACTGGCCGTTTCGTAGTAGATGAAAAATCCGATATATGTTGTCAGACAGAATGTCAGGATACAAAACGAGATGAGATTACTGGCGATCCCCTGTGGAAACACTGATGAAAAAGCGCGAATGACCAGATCAATCCCCGATTCCCCGGTGGACAATACGCCTGTCGAAAGAACGGCAAAGGAACTGATGGTGCACAGCACAATCGTATCGATAAACACCTCGAACGCCCCCCAGATTCCCTGTTGAAAGGGATGCTCCGTATCGGCGGTGGCGTGGACCATGGGTGCTGTGCCCAGACCCGCCTCGTTGGAGAGCATGCCCTTGGCCATCCCGTTTTTGATGGCAGCAGACACGGTAATCCCTGCCATGCCGCCAACTGCCGGCATGGGCGCAAATGCGAACCGGAAGATCATGGAGAAAACCTCAGGGATTTTATCATAATTGACAAAAAAGATGACTAGCCCAGCGAGAATGTAAACCAGAGACATGAGCGGTACCAGCTTCTCACAGACCTGACCAATACGCCTGATACCCCCGATCACGACTATGGCCGTGATCAATGACATCAATCCTGTCACGAGGTATGGATTCAGACCGTATGTCGAAAGGAAGGCCCTTCCCACTGTATGGGTCTGAACCAAGGATGTAGCAAAAAGGGCATTCACAAAAATACCAGCGCTGAAAATCATGGCCAAACCCTTCCAGCCTAGCCCTTTCCGGATGTAGTACATGGGCCCGCCGTGCAGCTTGCCTTCTGCATCGGTTTCCCGGTAATGGACGGCTAATGTAATCTCCGCGGTCTTGGAGATCATGCCGACGAGAGCCAGGAGCCACATCCAGAAAATAGAACCGGGACCACCCACAGAAATGGCCGTGGCAACGCCAGCAATATTTCCCATACCCACGGTGCTGGCCAAAGCAGTGGTAGTGGCCTGAAAAGGAGTCATGCGGCCTTTATACTGGGTCTTACTTTTCTTGAACATTTTTCCGAAGGTGTTTTTGAGAATATATCCAAATTTTCTAAACTGAAAGAATCCGGATTTAATTGTCAGGAAAACCGCAACCGCTGCGATAAAGATCATGGTCCAGGGTCCCCAAAGGATGCGGTCAATTTGAGAAGCAATATCCAGGATTTTATCTAACATTTCAATGACTCCCTCTTCTTATTGACAGGATAAACACGATTAGGTGGATTTTAATTATTCTGTTCTGTAATTACTCAGGTTATCAGGATAACCGTATCCAGTTCAAGGTGACTATATTAACCTTGAACCGGGAACCTCAGAACTCTGAACCTCGTTAGTCATATCTTGTTGATCCTGTTCATCCTGTCAAAAATTACAATTTCTCCAAGACATCGACATCGGCCAGGATTGAAGCCAGGAAGGCTTTTCTCACGTGAAGGAGGTTTTCTGCCTGGTCATACACCAGGGAATTCGGGCCGTCTACAATGCTGTCATCGACTTCATTTCCCCGATCGAAAGGCATCACATGGATGAAACGCGCATCATTAGTACGTTTCAGTAAATCTTCTGTCAGCCGCCAGTCTTTGTACTGGGAGGCAATCCTTAATTCCTCCTCCTTGGTGCGGATATAGAAATCAGGGGATACCCAGGTTCGCGGGAAAATAACATCGGCACCTTCTACCGCATTCTGAAGATCATGAGATATAATATACTTTTGGCCGTTTTTTGCACATTCCTCGCGAATGATCGCTTCCGTTTCAGGATCGAGATCATAACCTTCCGGATAAGCAATAGTGACGTCCATGCCGTAGGTCGCTGCAATGAGTCCATCAGCCAGAATGGAAGTGTAATGCCGGACAATGGGAGAATACGCCCAGTGGGCCACAAGCTTCTTGCCTTTAAGATCTCCTATCGATTCCTGCATGACCATGATATCAGCCATGGCCTGGGTGGGGTGATGCTTATCGCAGGCAAGATTGATGACCGGTTTTGTTGAAAACTCAGCATATCTCTCGGCTACCGCATCTCCAAGACCGGGTCTCAGCACGCCATTTTTATTGGGAATCGGTCCGCTGAGACGAATACCCACACAATCAACATATCTATCCGTAACTCGGGCTGTGTCTTTCAGCGCTTCACCATACCCCGGCCGGTCTTCAAGGCTCAACCGCAGACCTCCCGGATCCGGGACTTGAACATTGCCTCCCAATTGATGCATTGCAGCAGTGAACGAAATGCGTGTCCGGGTGGAGCCGCGAAAAAACATCAGCAACAGGGTTTCGCCTATTAAAAGATCAAGCGATTTCGCTTCATCTCCCATGGATTTATACTTCTTGGCAAGATCAAGAACCTGGTCCAACTCTTCCTTTTTCCAATTATTGGTTGTGAGGACATCTCTTCCTTTAAGGTCAATCATTTAATTCTCCTTTTGCATTCGTATTGAATCCTTTTGAATTGTTAATTTTATCATGATTGTAACGACTCAGGTTGTCTGGTTCAGTGTTCAAGGTTCAGAGTTAGAATGTTTACGTTTTTCATATTCTTTAAGATACTTTATGAATCCCCTTATAGCAGCACTTGGCTTCTTAGTTAAATTGTATACTTTTCGAGTCAATTCTCTTTCCAATTGCCAAGCTTGAATCTCTTCAAACTTTTCTATCTTCATCTATTCTAACCCTTGAACTGGAAACCCTAAAACTCTGAACCCGAGCAATCACAAAAATGCACATCCTTTATGAACTTCGTAGTTCTATTTTTCATCGCGCCTGGACAAACCTACCCTGCCCAGTCTGACCTTTCAATTTGCCTTCTTCCAGCAGTATCCTCCCCCTCTGCATCACAAGAGAGGGTGTACCCACACACTCACGACCTTCGAATAAACTGTAGCCGACCTTCAAAGGGCTGTTCTTGGCCGTAACAGTATGCACCACATGCGGATCAAAGATAAGTACATCAGCATCTGATCCCTCCTGCAGTACTCCTTTCCTGGGATACAACCCAAAAATTTTAGCGGGATTCTCACAAATTAAGTCGACCAATCGGGGAAGGGTGATTTTACGTCTATTAACACCTTCATCATAAGCGACCGTGAATAGGGTCTCCAGCCCGGGAATACCATTGGGACTCTGGAATATATTGTCTTTTAAAGGCTCTTTATTCTCGATGGAGTGTCCTGCCGCATCCGACCCGATAACATCGATGAGTCCGTCCGCTGCTGCCTGCCAGAGGGCATCTACATCTTCCTTTTTTCTCAAGGGAGGAGCCATTTTTGCCAACGATCCTTGGATTAACAGCGCTTCATCGGTGAGCGTCAGATAATGGGGACAGGTCTCGGTATAAAAATCACGCTTGCCCCAGCCTCTATACATTTGGATGACATCCAATGATTCACGGGCAGTCACATGCACCAGATAGAGGGGACACTCGACGGTATTCGAGAGAGCAAGTATGCGAAAGATAGCTTCTGCTTCAGAGATATTGGGATGCGAAGGAGCAAAAAACTCGGGTCCGAAATTTCCTTGACCGATGAACCGATCTTCGAGGTAGTCGATGATACTGCCATTTTCAGCATGGACCGCCAGCAGGGCTTTATTCGCAGCGACAATCTCCATGATCTTCAGAATATGCTCGTCTTCTAACTTCATCCCCCTGCGGGCATATGCCATAAATACCTTGAAAGAGTTGACGCCCATTTCAACGGCTGTGGGAATCGCCTCATCGATGGTTTCCATATCATTTAAGGTCAGGGAACAATGAATCCCAAAGTCCACGATGGATGTTTTTTCGCCCTCTTCAATAAAGTCCTTCACCGCATCGATCAGGTTTCCGGTTTTCCCCCAGGCTTTGACTGCACCGATATAAGGGATCAGCGTCGTAATCCCCCCTAAAGGGGCGACTTGGGAGAGCGTATCGATGCGATCAGCATAAACAGGATGGAGATGGGAATCGATAATGCCTGGAAGAACAAATTTCCCGGATGCATCGATAACACGGTTTGCCTTTCTTTGGCTTTCACCCGGCTCAATACTATCAATGATGCCATCATGGATGTAGATGTCGGCCGGGCCCATTCCCTGGCTATTAACCAGAGTGCCACCTTTGATGGCCATATCTGCAGTTTTATTTTTCATTTTTTCGATAAAATGATTTGGATTTGTTAAACACGTCTCGTTTTATTTCCTTCAAACGTGCGGCAATAACGGCCATTCCCACCGTATCCCCGGTCACATTCAACATCGTGCCCGGCATATCAATTAAATAATAGACACCCACAATCCAGGGGAGTACAGTCAATGGCAGACCCATCAGTTCGAGAACAATCGCATCCATCACAATGCCACCACCAGGTAGGGCGGCCGATCCCACAGAGCTGATAATGCCCATACCAATCGTGAGCAGGAACTGTGTCGTCGTCAATTCGATGCCAAAAACATTGGCGGCAAATAATACATAAATGGGGATCTCCAAACACGTCGCATGCATATTAATCGTCGCCGCCGGCGGGGCAATCATATTCACGATATCATCGGGAACACCCATTCTCTCTTTACTGACATTCATGGTAACAGGGAGCGTGGCGGCACTGGAACAGGTTGAAAATCCCATGACCATGGAAGGAAAAACATTATTGTAAAAATGAAGTGGATTCAGACCGCTAGTCCCCTTCAGAATAACGGGATACACAACGAGCAGGATAAAAATTACGGCCAGCCAAATCGTCACCAACATCTTTCCTACACCGGTGAGCACGGTCATGCCCAAAGTTCCGGTCATATTCGCAATCAACGCAAACACACCATAGGGGGCGAGACTGACAACCCAGAGAATGATTTTACCGACGAACTCATTAATGGCCTCTACCCCTTTTGCGATAAAATCTCCGGATTTCGTGCCTTTCATACCGGCAAGCACAAAACCGGAAATCATGGCAAAAATAATGATCTGAATTAAGTTCCCTTCCGAAAGGGAGGAAAATGGATTGTCGGGCACCCAGTTGAGGAAAGACTCCAAAAGGTTGGTATCCTGTAGTTGATACGCGGTGTTTTCTCCTAAATCGATCCCCTTTCCAGGTCTGATGATCAAGGCAAAGCCCAATCCTAAAGAGCCCGCGAGAATGGACGTCAACAGCCAGTAGGAGAAAAAAGCCTTGCCCACTCTTTTCAGTCGGCTCATATCCGAAATATGCGACACCCCTGAAATAATGCTGAACAAGATCAGGGGATAGATACACATCCTCAACAACCGAATAAAAACATCACCAACGATTTTAATGGGAGCGATTTGAGGTCCAAGGATAAACCCCGTAATACCCCCAAACACCATGCCAATAAAAAGTTTGACGGGGAGTGCGAGCTTCGTTTTTTTCTTTAAAGGTATTTCATTCATTTCGTTCGACCATTAATAAACCACCGTGCCCAGCGCTAAAATTTTAAAAATACTTCAGGTTATCATGTTCAGCGTTAATAGTTCAGAGTTAAGAAAAACGGTTTTATTTTTTTAACCTTGAACCGTGAACCCCATTAGCTCAATTGAATCATTCTCTTCATCAAAGGTTCAGAGTTAGTAACTTTGTCTTTATCTTTTCAACCTTGAACCGGGAACCTTGGAACTCTGAATCCGATTAGTTACAAATGGATCAATTGCCGTCCTGCCTGAAAAGCCAGCAGATTTATCTCTTTAAATCTGTCAGGAACATACTTTGCTATGACATCTTCCCATATTGTAGGGGATACCTCAAAAAGGAAAGACAGCGCTCCTAAAAGCAGGATATTGACAACCTTCACATTCCCCAGTTCCTCAGCTTTCTGAGTCGCATTGATATAATAGACCTTCCGGGCGGTAGAATCCAGGGCCTGTCTGATCTCCTCGTCAGGGGGATAACTAACCTGACCTGTGGTAACCGCAACCGGGGGAATCCGGTAGTTATTGACAATAACCGTAGCTTCCTGATTCAAGTATGGTACCATACGGACGGCTTCTAACGGCTCAAAAGCCAAAAGATATTCCACGGTTTTCTTCATGGACATGGGAGCATTCACCTTCTCCCCCCAACGGATATGACTGATCACACTGCCGCTTCTGATGGCCAGGCCCAGAACATCCGATTTTTTCGAGTCATAGCCTGCAACCATTCCGACCTCGGCAAGAACATCTCCGGAGAGTACCGTGCCCTGGCCTCCGACACCGGCTACTAAAAAGTTTGTATTCATCATGTTACACCTCATCCTCTGCGACTGCAGGCGGTTGCATGGCACCGGTCGGGCATACCTGCGCGCATATGTCACAACCGGTACAGAGAGTGGGTTCAATGTGGGATTTGAATTTATTATTTTTAGAATTTTTTTCAGTGGAAAGTCCGATAGCAGGGCAGCCCACCTTGAAACAAGCCTGGCAGGCAACACATACCTCTAAATCTACTCGATAGGGGGGTTGTGGATCTCTGGAAACAAACACGCATTCTCCCCGTGTGATCAAAACCGAAGGCCCCTCATAATCCAGACACTCCTTCAAACCCGCTTCCACCTCTTTGACATTAAAGGCGTCAACGACCAACACCTTCTTAACACCTATGGCCTTGACCAGGGGTTCGATCTCGATGCGTTGCGCAGGCCGGTCCGGAATAACCGACCAGTCTACGCCCGGATGATCCTGGTGGCCTGTCATGGCCGTGACGCTGTTGTCCATCAGGATAACCACTCCCCTGCTGTTGTTGTGCACCATGTTCACCAGGGGCGCCATACCTGAATGAAAAAAAGTGGAATCACCAATGGTACAGACGCGATTCTCCGGCAGGCCGGCCAGAGACATCCCATGCAAAACACCGATGCTGGCGCCCATGGCGCCCATGGTATGTTGGGCCCTGAAGGGAGGAAGGGTGCCCAAATTGTAGCAGCCGATATCGCCGGCTACCGGGAGTTTCATCTTGTTCAGAAGATAGAAAGTGGAACGATGGGGGCATCCAGCGCAGAAAACCGGTGAGCGCAGTGGCAGTTCTTGCAAAGCCTCCGATCCGGCTTTCTTGGTCCCTTTTGTTTCGGAGTTGTCCTCATGCAACAGCCCGGCTTTAATGCTGTATCGCTTAATATCATCGGGCAGAAGCTCAAGGCAGGGTGGAAAAACTTCTTTGCCTAAAACATCAATACCCATGGCACGAATCTGCTCTTCCAGAACGGGATCAAGCTCTTCGATGACAACCAGTCTTTTCACTCCTTCGGCGAATGCTTGAATCATTTTTTTAGGTAAAGGATTGGTCATACCCAACTTCAAAACCGATGCCTCAGGGAAAACATCACACACATACGTATAAATCACTCCGCTGGTGATAACACCCAGTGAGCGGTCTTTCCACTCAATGCGGTTAAAGGGAGCCTTCTCAGCATATTCTGCCAGATCGAGCAAACGCCGCTCTACTTGGGGA
>CAZYTI010000141.1:0-8333 GCA_964650065.1 uncultured bacterium | reverse complement strand
AAATATGAGAATTGCTCAGGTACAGGATACATCGGCAGGGGTGCCTGTATTTAAGATGCCCGTGGTGATCGGAATTGTCACTCCTCAGGAGAGATCGTCTCATAAGGTTTGGTTGAATAACCAGGTTGAAGAATTTCATTTCCCATGTGAAGAAAGGCCGCTCATGGTACGGTTCGATGAAGGAAATTATCTTCTCAAAGAATGGACATTCGAGAAATCGGTGGATGAGCTGCTCTATCAATTGATAAACGATGACGTCATCGGCCGGATGTGGGCCGCGACGGAGTTGGGACAATGTGAAGCGGATTCTCGCATTGTCGAGGATTTGATGAAAAGTGCTAAAAGAGATCCTTTCTGGGCCGTGAGACGGGAAGCCGTGAATGTTTTGGGTGGATTCGGGAATGCCAACCACATTTCGTTTTTCAGACAAAAAGCTCAGGATAAGAATTCGAAGGTCAGAACGGCGGCTTTACGTGCGCTGGGAGACCTGAAACAATCGAAGTTGGTTCCCTTTTTCAAAGAACGGTTCGAAAAGGATGACAGCTATGTCGCCCAGGCCGAGGCTCTGCGCGCTATTGGGAAAAGCGGGAAGCAATCTGATCAGTTATTTCTCAGGAAAGCCAAGGACATGAAATCTCCCAGACGTATCCTTGAACGAGCTGCTGACTGGGCTTTGAAACAATTAATTAATTGATATTCAGGAGGCAAACGATGCGATCATGTTTTATATTCACCACCACGTTGTTAAGTGCTATCATATTACATCAAGGTCTCTATGGGCAGAAAATCGATGTCTATAGTCGTCCTCTACAATCTGAAAGGAGCCACGATTATGATGTCATTCACTATCGGGTAAAATTCCGTTTTGATGAGGATAAGAAAATATTCTGGGGAGAGAATACCATTACCCTGTCTCCCCTGAAAGACGATTTTGTCCAATGTGCACTGGATGCCGAAACATTTACCGTGACTGCCATACAAAACGAAGACGGAAAATTCCTGACATTCGAACAACCGGAGCATCATTTAATCGTTTATTTTTCAAGAGTGTACAATTACGCTGACACACTCTCGTTCACCGTTGCCTATGAAGCGAAGAACGTGGCCGGGGATGGTTCTCAATTTGGGATGTCCAGGAATTACGCCATAGGCCTTACCTTCATCGAACCTTCACCCCGTCATCCACGGCTGATTCAGGCTCTCTCTTTTCCCATCGGTGCCCGACATTGGTTTCCCTGCTATGATCATCCCAATGATAAGGCCACTCAGGAGATGATCGTGACGGTCAGCGATGAATACAGGGCTTTGTCAAACGGAAAACTCATGAGTGTGATGGCAGACGATCGAAAAAAGACCAGGACGTTTCACTGGTTGCAGGATCTCCCACATCCGACCTATCTTTCCATGCTCGTTGCCGGACCGTATGAGGTGATTGAGGATTCGTTGGGCTCACTGCCCATCAATTACTGGGTCTATAAAAAAGATGCAAAAGATGGTTTGCGTTCCTTTCACAAGACACCTGAGATCATCGCCTTTTTTAATGAGGAATTTGGGTACCCCTATCCCTGGGCCAAATATGATCAGATCACCGTACCGGGTATCGGTGGCGGAGCCGAATGCACATCGGCCACCCTCATTGGCGAACAGACGATTCATGATGAAAAAGCAGACAAGGATTATCCCAGTCACTGGCTGGTGGCCCACGAGGCAGCACATCAGTGGTGGGGGGATCTGGTAACATGCAGGGATTGGGGCCACACCTGGATCAACGAGAGTTTTGGCACGTATTACGATTATATTTTTACCAAGCACGATTTGGGAGAGGAGGAAGGGGCCGTGAATCTCCTGAATAAGAAGAACTCCTATTTGAATGAAGCGCACAATCGTTACATGCGGCCCATTGTCTTTCACCGCTGGGATTGGCCCAATCAGAATTTTGACAGGCATACATACCCCAAAGGGGCAGCTGTCCTTCACATGATGCGCTGGATATTGGGGGAGACGCCGTTTAAAAAGACTGTTTCTCATTTCCTTCAAAAGCATGCATTTCAACCCGGGGACACCCACGACTTCCTTACGGCTGTCAAGGAAGCCACAGGGCAAAATTTAGACTGGTTTTTTAATCAATGGCTGCTGAAACCGGGTCATCCGGTGTTTGATATCAGGTACGCATGGAATTCCGGGACGAGGCATGTGAATATGAGAATCGCCCAGGTGCAGGATACCTCTGAAGGCATACCGGTTTTTAGGACACCCGTGATTATCGGTATCGTGACACCCCGGGGAAAAACCTCCCATGAGGTGTGGCTCAAGGAACAGGTCGAAGAATATCATTTTCCCTGCGATGAAAGACCCCTCATGGTTCGTTTTGATGAAGGGAATTATCTCTTGAAAGAATGGACATTCGAGAAATCGGTCGATGAACTCCTGTACCAATTGGAACACGATGATGTCATCGGTCGAATGTGGGCGGCCACAGAGTTGGGTCGGGTTCCACCTCAATCGCAAGTTATCGATAAATTGAAAAAGTATGCTAAAGATGATTCTTTCTGGGCCGTGAGACGCGAAGCTGTGAAGTCCCTTGGTGAATTTAAAATAGTGAAACAAATTGGTTTCCTGAAAAAGCGGGCAGAGGATTCGAATTCAAAGGTGAGAACAACCGCATTGAGAGTCCTGGGAGAAATGAAGCAAAAGGATTTGGTCGGATTTTTTGAGAAGCGATTTAAGAAAGATGACAGTTATGTAGTACAGGCCGAAGCACTTCGCTCCATTGGGAAATGCGGGGACCGCTCGTCCATTGACTTTTTGGAGGAAGCCTCAAAACTGCAGTCACCCAGGAATGTGATTCGGAGGGCGGCAGATTGGGCGATAGGGCAGATCAGTAAATAAAATTGACCTTTCCTGGCACACCGGTTTTTTGCGAATCCCACCTTTGTCATTTCGAAGAAGTCCCGTGAGAGAAATGATGAGGTTTTCCTAATACTCGGGACGACTGAGAAATCTTATAACCGAACGCCTTTAAGATTTCTCGCCCCCCGAAAAGATGGGGGACTCGAAATGACAGCCAATCTTTTCGACATTGCCTGTGTACGCAGGAAGAATTTATAATAATCAATTTTGGAGGTTCGAAATGTCTTTAAAACATCAGCGTCATTTAAAACGGCGAGAGTTTATTAAGTATTCTGCTCTGGGTGTGGCGAGTCTTCCGGCCATGGGGACGTTCAGCCTATGTGGAAAGACCGGGGGTGGTAAAACACAAATTGCCCTTTTCAAGACGGACGATCGAAAGGAAGGTGTGCGCCGGGTATTAGATATTCTCAAATTCTCATCGGTCAAGAGAAAGGAAGTATACATCAAACCCAATTTTAACACGGCGGATCCGGCTCCGGGATCGACCCATAATGATACGCTGACCCAGTTGATCCATGAAATGAGAGAGCGAGGCGCAGCCGGGATAACGCTCGGGGAAAGAAGCGGACCGCCTGACACAAAACAGGTGATGGAGGACAAGGGGGTAATTCAATTGAGTAAAGATCTGGATTTTAAGATCATCAATTTTGAGGATTTGACAGAGGAGGAATGGGTTCATTTCAATCCCGAAGGAAATCATTGGAATGAAGGTTTCTCACTGCCTCGTTCGGTCATCGATGCGGAATATCTGGTCTCTACTTATTGCATGAAGACCCATCAGTATGGCGGTGTATTTACTTTGTCGCTGAAATTGGCTGTCGGCCTTACACCCAAAAACTTGATGCGGCAACTCCACAGATCACCGAATATGAGAAAGATGATTGCTGAGTTGAACTTCTGTTACAAACCACAATTACTCGTGATGGATGGAGTCGAGGCGTTTGTGGATGGTGGGCCCTCCCAAGGCACAGTGAAACAGGGCAATGTCTTTTTGGCCGGTACCGATCGTGTGGCCATGGATGCCGCTGCCATTGCGATCTTAAAAGAGCTGGGTTCCAATGATGACATCATGGGGCGTAAAATTTTCGAACAGGAACAGATTCAAAGGGCTGCTGAATTGGGCATTGGTATCAATTCACCAGAATTCATCGAATTTGTAACTCCGGATAAGGCCAGCAGGGAATACGCCAAAAAGATTCGTTCCATTTTGGCGGAAGGCTGATTACCCTATTGTTGTGCTTGTTCAATGAGGATATGGAGGTTGTATCATTGAATCGTCCATCAAGCATATCGAGGAAGACCGATGTCTCAAGATGAACGAAAGCTAAAAATCGGATTCGGACATCGAATGGCCGGAATTGTGATGGTCCTTTTCATAGCATTCGTTGCATACTGGGGTATATATGGTCTACAACCACCCAAGACCGTGCCAGCGGACGCTCCATTGGATGTTTTTTCATCCGGCCGTGCCATGGAACATCTGAAAGTGATTGCAGCTCAACCCCACCCCATGGGTTCGTCAGAAAACCGCGAAGTACGCGATTACCTGGTACGTACAATGAAAGCCTTGGGCGTTGAACCTGAGATACAGAAAACCGAGATTGTTTGGTCCCGTTCGGTAAAGACGATCCGTGCAGGCACAGTCGAGAATATTCTGGTACGATTGAGGGGAACCGACAATACTAAAGCCGTGCTTCTCATGAGTCATTATGATACCGTACCCAATGCCCCGGGGGCCACTGACGACGGCTCCGGTGTGGTTGCCATGCTGGAAACGATGCGGGCCCTGAAAACGCTGCCACCATTAATAAATGATATCATTTTCCTCTTTACGGATGGGGAAGAGGTCGGTCTTCTAGGTGCGAGAGCATTCGTCCGGCAGCATCCCTGGGCCAAGGATGTGGGTGTCGTATTAAACTTCGAGGGGACTGGCAGCAAGGGACCGTCTCTGATGTTTGAAATGAGTGATGAAAATGGCTGGCTGATCGAGGAATTTGCCAAAGCGGTACCCTATCCGGTTGCCAATTCCCTTTCATATGAAGTGTATAAACGGATGCCCAATGATACCGATTTCAGCCCCTTCAAACGGGCCAGCATTTCGGGCTTCAATTTTTCATACATCGATGATCGGTATGATTACCATACGGCCAATGATAATCTGGATCACATCGATGAACGAAGTGTTCAGCACCATGGGACCTATGCCCTGTCTTTGGTCAGACATTTGGGAAATGTGAATTTGGAGGAGAATAGAGGGAGAAATTCGGTCTATTTTAACAGTGTGGGCTTTGGCTTTGTACACTATTCTGAGAAATGGGTCATCCCTCTCGCCGTTTTTACGGTGGTGTGTTTTACGGCGTTGACCCTATTGGGATTTCATGTCAAGCAGCTGAACATTTTGGGCATTTTATTCGGTTTTGCCGGATTTCTTGTCCATCTGATCATTTCCCCTGTTATTGTGACCTGCATCTATCGGATTATCCAGAAATTTTACCCTGGAACCGATTGGTGGCTGCTCTGTTATCAACATAAATCGTTATTGTTGGGTTTCGTATGTCTGACCATTGCAATCTCAGTGACATTTTATCATTTGCTCATGAAAGGAATCAGAATCTGGCATATCGTCATTCTGATCGCAGGCATAAATTTACTCTCGAAGTTTGGCGGTCTATTCCAATGGAGGTTCTTTCTCATCTCAATTGTGGCTTCGGTGCTGATCTATTTTATGTTTCGTAAGGGGAGAGGTGTCTGGGATTTAACCATGGGCAGCCTCTTTGGGTGGGCAGCACTGATGGCGATGGGGAGTATAATCATTCCCGGTGCCAGTTACATTTTAACTTGGCCATTGTTGTTCAGTATTATCCCGATGGGGCTGCTGTTTGCACGGGGAACAAATGCCCATCTTTCGGTGTTATTCATGGGATTATTTACAGTTTTTGCCATTCCTGTACTATATTGGTACTCAAATTTTGCATACCTCTACTTCATCGCCATGGGACTGGACGCTACAGGAATCGCCATGATCATCGTCGTGCTGGCTATGGGTCTGCTCGTTCCCCATGGTCATTATATCAGAAAAATTGATCGAGGCATTTTTCCTGGATTGGTATTCCTGGCAGCGGTCGTCTTCGTATTGCTGGGTACGATGGGTGCCAGGTTCGATGAGAGGTTCAGGAAACCAAGCAGCCTTTTTTATGGGACCGTCGCAGATGGAGCCGAATCATTCTGGGCGAGTACGGATCGAGAGCCCGATGCGTGGAATTCGGTCTATTTATCCGACGAGCCGGATACTACAACCTGGTCGGAATGGATACCCGGGGCTGAGAGAAAAATATGGACCGGTGGTGCACCACCCTCCAATTTGTTACCACCCGACATATCGATTCTTGAAGATGGTGTCCGGGATGATTTACGAACACTAAGCTTGCGAGTGGTATCCCAGAGGGCGGCACCGATTTTGTATATGTTTTTGCCTCCGGAGGTCGAAATCGTAGGCGTGAATCTAAACGGTGAAGAGATCCAGGGTTTCGACAGGTTGAAGAAAGGGCGAAAGAAAGATGGTGGCAATGGGTGTACTATTCACTGCCGGAAGAAGGTGTCCTTCTCACCCTGATTATAAAATCGAAAATTCCGGTTGAGATCGTGTTGACAGACATCTCCTTTGGATTTCCCGAGCTTACCGATTTTTCTCTGAATCCAAGACCCCTGGACAACATGCCGGCGTCTTCGCTTTTTTCTAATACCACGGTCATGAGTCGGAATTTTAAATTTTAGATACAAGCCAGATCATTCTATTCTAATGCCACAAAAGGACAAAGATACCAAGAATATTATCCATGAAAAGTAGAGAAATTGTACGCAGAGCCATCAAGTTCGCCACACCTCCACGGTTACCGTTTTTTTTAGGGGGATCGTGGAGTGATAAATTATCGGCAGTGATCATGCAGCAACCCCGAGCCTACGGCATCAGGGAATTGGGCGCCCGGTTCGCCGGCAGAGTATGCTTCCTGACCACGGTGGACATACAATCCACCTTACCGGCTGAAGATCCCGAGGCGATCCGAGCCGAAGCAAAGGCATTGGTTGAGAATTGGTCAATCCCACAAGGCGGTTTCATCGTTTTTAATTATGGAGATTCTGAGGGCATCGGTGTGAGTGATGATACGGCCCAAGTGATGTTTAAAGCGTTCTATGATTTACGAGAGTATTGGATCGGGTGATGAGATTCTCGGACTAAAGGTCAGTTCGTAAAAGTATCGAAAAAGATGATTCAGAGTATTATATTTTTGATCTGTTATAAACAAACAGTTAATTCGTCCAATCTACTAATTTTAAATGAGCGATACGAGAAAACTCTTTGGTATTATTGGTGACTAAGATACCAGTATGAGACATTACAATTGAAGCAATGATCAGGTCATTCGGTCCAATCGTACATCCTTTTAATTCGAGTTTCGATCTTAAGTTCGAATAGTATCCAGTACAACTGTCATCAAAGGCGATAATTTCAAAGGGATATAGAAAGTTATTTATTTTTTCAGTATTAGTACGTACTTTTTCACTTTTTTTAGCACCATATAACAATTCTGCTTTTACAATCGCAGGTATTTTAATGCCAGTTGGTGTCTGTTTTTGTAAATTTATTATTAGATTAGGGTGTTGGCCTTTAAGAAAATAAATGCATATATTCGTGTCCAAGAAATATTTCATAGAAGCTCTCGTTTATTATCATTTTTAAAAGATAATTTTTTATCATATTTAAAAGATGGATCCGTTATACTCCCAAACAATTCAAAATAGTTATCAGGCCATTCATCAATCATAACGCTTTTTAATTTTTTACACACCCATTTTGACAGAGAAACATTTTCTAATTTTGCAGCTTTCTCAACTTTTTTCATTGTGTCTTGATCAATATATAATGACAATTGTGGCATCTTCATCACCTCCATCATATAATAAGGAAATTTAACGAGAAAAACAAGTATATTATATAACATGTTTAATTTCCAGGGATTCGTGTTGGATTTTATGCAAGCCAAAATGAACTTTGATATATAATTAAATTTCACTTCTTCAAATGACTCATATAAAACAGCCTCAGCAAGTGCAACTCTTCGTAGGGAACCTCTTCGTTCAGGGCATCGAAAACCGGTTTGAGCATCTCAGTGCCCAATCGATCAAAGGTATTCAGAATGCGTTCTTGCTCACGCTTTGAAAGGCGGGAAAGCGCGATAAAATTTTCGGATCGCAGGGGATTCCCCTCTTCGAGATAACGGTAGAGATGGTGCAGGATGGTACTCTGCTTGACCCTGTACCTGTCCATCAAATCCTGCAGGGAACGTCCTTGATTAAAAGCTTCTCCGACTTCCATGAATCTTCGCTTTTTTTGTGAAGGTCGGCATCCTTTTCGTTTTGTCAAT